>JAENJB010000017.1 GCA_016844565.1 Dehalococcoidia bacterium | reverse complement strand
GCCCGAAGAGCGGGAGATGCTCTGCGCGGTGCTATCCGGGCGACGGTCGGGATCGGGCCGGTGGCTCGAGGGGGACGACAACATGGACTTCTTCGACCTCAAGGCCGTAGCCGGAGCGGTACTGACCGGGCTGGGGATAGCGGAGAGCGAGCTCAAACCCGCTGCGGATGCCATCTTTCAGCCAGCAAGCTCGGCTCAACTCTGCACCGATGGAACGCCCCTGGGAGTCCTGGGCGAGGTGGACCGGCGGGTTGCCTCATCCTTCGAGGTCGGCGGGCAGGCCTACCTTCTGGAGCTTGACCTGGAGAAACTGCTGCCTTTCACCACCAGACTGAAGAAGTTCTCGCCGATGTCGCGGTTCCCCGGCATGGCGCGAGATATCGCCCTGGAGATTGACAAGGGTGTTCCGGCGCGCAGAGTGCAGGACATCATCGCCAGCTTCCCGCTGGTGAGCGGGGTCACCGCCTTTGACTGCTATACGGGGACCGGAGTGCCGCCGGGTAAGAAGTCCCTCGCCTTCAACATCGTCTATCTGTCGCCCGAGCGCACCCTCACCGAGGAAGAGGTCAACTCCATCCAGGACAGAATACTGGCGAGGCTAGCGCAAGAGGTAGGGGCGAAGCTCAGGGGAGCATAACCGGGACTACAGGGAACAGGGTCCCCTCACAACCGCTATACCTCTATCTTCCTGACGCGGGGCACCGCCAGAAGGAGGAAGACCGTGAAGCTGGACACCATCGCCCCCCCGAAGGCCACCGCGATGGGAGCACCGAAGTAGTTCGCTACCAATCCGGCCTGTAAACTTCCTACTGGCGTCAGGCTCCACACCAGCGAGTAGATGCCCATCACCCGGCCCCTCACCTCCTCGGTCACCATCCACTGGACAATCGTCTGGGCGGTCACCATGTAGATCTGCTGCATGAAGCCCGCCAGAGCCAGGAGCGCCACCGAGCCGGAATACACTCGGGAGAAGGAAAAGCCGATCAGCAGCAAGCCATAAGCGGCGGAGGCGCCCAGCAAGAAGATGTGTTTCGACTTGAACCTCGACGAGGCGGCGGTGAAGAGTCCCCCACACAGCGTCCCCACGCCCATGGCGGTCATCAGAAAGCCGTATCCGCTGGAGTCCCCCTGGAAGATATCCTTAGCGAAGACCGGCATCAGGAAAATGAAAGACATGCCGAAAAGGCTGTTGACGAAGACCATGCCGATAACGGAGAAGATGGCCGAGTTCCCCCGCACATATTGCACCCCCTCCACCAGAGCTGCCGCTACACTCTGCCCCGTCCTCTTTACCGGCCCGGCCAGATGGACCAGGCTCATGGCCACCACCATGGCCAGATGGGCGGCAGCAGCGATGAAGAAGCAGGGGGCCATACCCACGACGGCGATGAGGATGCCGGCCAGCGCCGGGCCGACGACCCGGGACGACTGCCATATCACGGAGTGCATGGCAATGGCGTTCATCAGATGCTTGCGGTCGCCAATGAGATTGGGGATGAGGGCCTGCCTCGATGGCGTGTCAAAGGCAGTCACGGTCCCGAACATCGCGGAGAAGACCACCAGGTGCCACACCTGGATCAGCTTGCCGGCGGTCAGGACGGCGAGAGCGAGGATGATAAGGAAGAAGGTGAGATTGGTCGCCCAGATCAGACGCCTCCGGTCCACCCGGTCCGCCAGCACACCGCCAAAGAGGTTGAACACGATGGTGGTCACACCCTGTATGCCGCCGACAAAGCCGAGATAGAGGGTGGAGCCGGTGAGGTCGTACACCAGCCACAGGAGGCTGATCTTGAGTATCTCGGCCCCCATGGTAGCAACCAGCATGCCGCTCCAGTAGAGCCGGTAGTTCCGGTACTGGAAAGCTGAGAGGAAAGCCACCCTCTCGGTAAGAGCTAAGCGCACAGAGGCCATTCTACCGCAATCTAGACTGTTTGCAAACCCACCCGGCCCAACTGAGGCTCCCGCAACACTAGTTACGCAATACCTCTCCCTTGACGGGAGAGGTTAGGTGAGGGTGACCGCACGGAGCACGGCTGATGCATCCCCCTCTCTCTAAGTCTCCCCCTCCAGGGGGGAGAGAGTTACAGAGAGGAACGGCCCCTTTTTTGCTATAATCTGCTTCGGAATATTCCCGGAGCCGGAGAAGAGTTGTTATGACAGATGAAGAGATCCGGAAGCTCAGCCGCGAAGAGTTGCTGAAGGTCACCAAGGTCTTTGGTCGCAACTGGATTACCCTGGACGGCCTGTGGTTCATGGGAGTAGAGGACGAGTTCGGCATGGAGGCGGCCGTCAAGCTTGACGAACGGATGTGGTCCAAGCAGGCCGGCATAGAGGCCCGGCGCATACGTGAAGCCCTGGGCATCACGGAGAAAGGCCCGGCCGGCGTGGCGCAGGCTTACTCCCTGCTGACGCCCTGCTGGGCAGACGCCTTCCAACCCGAGTTCTCGGGGACCCCGGAGCGCCTCCGGGTGCGCATAAACCACTGCAACGCCCAGGAAGCCAGGGAGAAACTGGAGCGCCCCAGATTCCCGTGCAAACCCGTAGGGCTGGCCATCTTCAATAGCCTTATCAGAGCAGTGGACCCGCAGGTGATGGTAGAGTGCCTGCTCTGCCCGCCGGACCCCTTGCACGGAAGCTACTGGTGCGAGTGGGAACTAAGGCTCAAGCTGTCTTGCCCTTAGACTCCCCGCGGCGCATCCACGGCGGCACATCATCCCCTTCCCGAACGCGGAGTAGCGTCTCCCTCTCCCGAGAGAGCCCCCGGATAATGCGAGCCACCGCTACCGCGGTCTGGGCGAAGGCCATAGGCCCGCCCCCGCTTCCGAAGCCGTTCCCTGAGGAAGGTATTAACAGGAGCCTTCCGACGCGCCATTCTCCCCTGAAATCGTAGGGCAAGTAGGACAAGACTCCCGGGAACAAGCCGCGGCGGAAACGGCGGCCGGAGGTGGCAACCTTGAAGTGAGAGTCGAGCACCACCAGCCCGTGTTCCAACAGGCGCAGAGAGATGTCAGCGTCCTCCCCCTGCGTGACGACGGGGTTGAAGCCGCCTACCGCCAGGTAGGCCTCCCGTTTGACGGCCATATTCACCCCGAAAAGGGGCATATGTCCGATGAAGAGGCCATAAATCGTCCATATCGGTGCCATGCCGTACTTGACGGCTAACCGGGGCAGAATAGGGCAATCGTTGAGGGAATTGTGAAGGCCGCCGAAGGCTACTAGCCCGGGGGTCGCCTGAAAAGCGCGGTGGATGTGCGAGAGCCAGTTGGTGGGCACCAGGGTGTCGGCGTCGGTGGTGGCGATGATGTCGCCACGAGCCTCCGCGAAACCCCTCCGGCGGGCGGCAGCCGCAGTCCTCCGGGTTTCTGTCAGCACCCGAGCGCCGAAGGAGCGGGCAATCTCCGCAGTCCGGTCCTCGCTGCTGTTGTCCACCACGATGATTTCGTAGCTGCCCCGGAAATCCTGGTTCCTGATAGCTGCCAGACACGAGGAGATATACTGCTCCTCGTTGTAGGCAGGCACCACTACCGAGATTGCAGGCTTATCCATCGTTCATTAACCGTCAGCCTCTTTCCTTGAGGGCGCCGAGACAAAGAGGATGAACTTCCTCATTAACCCCTCTTTCTTCAAACCGCCGTATAATTTACTACAGTCCCGCTCTACAACGCAATACCTGGGCCGTTTGTCATCCCGCCGGCCCCACCGATATGGCTGGATAATCCACAACAAAGAAGGACATAAGATAGCCTGGTTCTTGGCAAACCCTCCGGGGGTGGTATAATGACCCGGAGAGATAGCTGCCATGTTGGCAGCCTGAGGTACGCGCACAGTGTTATGGTGGACCTGGATTCTGATAGTAGTGCTGATTGGCCTTGTAGTATTGCTGTTCGTGGTCAGGCGACGGCGTTAGAGGCTGGAGCTCTCTTCGCATCCTCCATCCCACTTCACGATCCTTTCTCCTGCCCCTTCTGCTTCACGCGCCGCTTTCGGTTGAGCGCCACAAGCCTCGCTGCAAGAGCCGACGCTCCCTAGCCCCGACTTGCCCTCTTCCCTGTGGATGTAATGCCGGCAACCTTGGCTACCTCTTCAGGGTCATGACAGAAGGCAGAAGCCGTTTCATAAGTAATGATGTTCTTCTGATAAAGCTCCACCAACGACTCGTCAAGGGAGCGCATACCAACGTCGTGCTGGCTGCGGATGGCGCCATCCAGTTGGTAGATCTTGCCTTCTCGGATGAGGTTTCTTATGGCCGCGGAGGTGAGCATGATCTCCACTGCCGCGATCCTGCCGGAGCCGCTTGCCCTGGGAACAAGGCTCTGGCAAAGTACGGCCACCAGGAGTGACGCCAGGTGTGCCTGGGCCATTTGCCGTTCCATAACTGGAAACATATCGACGATTCTCTCGATGGCTTGAGGTGCGCTCGGCGCATGACTGGTAGATATGACGAGATGTCCGGTCTCAGCAGCGGTAACTACCACGGAGGCAGTCTCATAGTCTCTCATCTCACCCACCACAACGACATCGGGGTTCTGCCTCAGCAAGTGCTTCAGCGCCAGACCGAAGGAGTGGGTGTCCCTGCCCAACTGCCGCTGGGTTATGGCGCTCTTGAGGGCCTCATGTTGATACTCTATCGGGTCCTCAATGGTGACAATGTGATGGCCTCCCTGGATATTGAGCTGCTGCACCATGGCGGCCAGTGTCGTGCTCTTGCCGCTGTCACTCGGCCCGGAGATCAGTATCAACCCCCTGGGCTCGTGAACAAGCTCCTTGTATAGCTCGGGCAACTCCAATTCGTCAATCGTGGGGACCTTCAAGGGCAGCAGCCTAACCGAGAGGGTGAGGCCATTGCTCTGGCGTGCGGCATTGCAGCGCATACGGCCAACTCCCGGTAAGGTGAAACCGAAATCAAGTTCCCAATCCCTTTCGTAGCTCTCTTTTTCCGTGACGTTTGTGACGAGATTAAAGGCGTCGGCTATATCCTTGGCCGTCAGGGGAGCGTGGTCTCCCATTGGCATCAGAACGCCATGTATCCGGAGGAGGGGCGGACTCTTAACAACCATCTGCAGGTCTGCGGCATTTCTCCTGGCAGCTATTTGAATGAGTTCGAAAACGTCCACTATCCCCCTCCCTTATACCGTATTGAGGCAAATGGGCCGGCACCACTTGGTGCCAAAACTCTTCTGGATCGCACGCGCTGCTTCTCCCTTCATCGGTTTCTGTGCTGGGCACAAGCAACTCATCGCCGATGACCGAACGCTCCGGCACCGATGAATGTTAGAGCCTTAGCCTGAGATTGTCAAGGCTTTGTACTCGTTCCTGTTGATGTTCTATTTCATCCCACGGCCGGGGCCGCATCCAGAGGCTGTGGGGGGACTTTCCAGAGCCTGCCCTGAGCCTGCCGAAGGGACCGGCTACGCAGTGAACTGCTGCTGTGCTTGACTAATATGGTCAGCTGAGTATAATTATTCATTCGCCTGTTCGATTCTCCTCAAGAAACTTTGTGTTAGGACTGAAAGCAGGATGCGTGTTATCGCCGGGGCAGCCAAGGGACGTGTCTTGAAAGTCCCTCGCGTTGCCGTCCGCCCGACCACCGGGCTGGTCAAGGGAGCCCTATTCGCTATCCTGGGAAGCAAGATCCAGGACGCCCATGTGCTGGATCTTTTTGCCGGCAGCGGGGCGCTTGGCATCGAGGCATTGAGCCGGGGCGCGGCATGGGTGGACTTTGTGGAGCAGGAACGCGATTCCTGCTCCGTTATCAGGGAGAACCTCAAGGCTACCGGCCTGGACACTCAAGCTCACGTTTACTGCTGCAAGGCAGCCCGAGCGCTGGCCTTTCTCGATCGGAAGTATGATGTCGTGCTGCTCGACCCTCCATATGCCGACCCTTCACTGGAGGGCATGCTGGCCTGGTTAGCAAGCTCTGCAGTGGTGAAACCGGCGACGGTGTTGGTTGTGGCTCACTCTAGCCGCCGGCGGCTTGGTGATTCCTACGGTCCGTTCGCCAAGGTCCGCGAGCGGTGTCATGGGGACACCTGCATCTCTCTGTTCAAGGGGGAGGCTTCCACTTGAAAGTAGCTATCTATCCGGGTAGCTTCGATCCGGTCACCAACGGGCATCTCGATATAGTCACCCGGGCGGCCAGGCTTTTCGACAAGGTGGTGGTTGGTGTATTCGATACTCCTGCCAAGGCTCTCCTCTTCTCTACGAGAGAGAGAGTGGACCTGATGAGAGAAGCGGTCGCCCATCTGACCAATGTGGAGGTCAAGACTTACTCCACACTGACGGTCGACTTCGCCCGAACGGAAAAGGCGCCGGTGCTCGTGAGGGGATTGAGGATGGGCTCTGACTTCGAGCGGGAATTCGAGATGGCGATGATGAACAAGCAGCTGGCGCCGGACGTGGAGCTGGTGTGCTTGATGGCCAGAGCCGAGTATCAGTTTCTCAGCTCAACGCTACTGAAGGAGGCGGTCCAGTTCGGGGATAGCTCCAAGGTGGAGAACATGGTATCCCCGGCTGTTCTCGCCGCCCTGAAGAGGAAATTCGGCCCGAAAGCGGCAGGAAAAAATTAGAGGAAAGGCAGGAGATAATGTCATACAAGATTACTGAATCATGCATTAGCTGCGGGGCATGCACGCCGGAATGCCCCAATGAAGCCATCACGGAGACCGAGCCGTACTTCAAGATCGACCCCGACAAGTGCACCGAGTGTGTCGGCAGTTTTGAGTCCTCTCGTTGCGCCCTGGTCTGCCCGGTGGATTCCTGTCAGCCCGACCCGGGGATTAAGGAGACGAGAGAGAAACTGCTGGCCAAGTGGCACAAGCTGCACCCTGGTGAGACTCCGAAGGTAGTTTAGGGCTTCGGAGGTTCCCTTCACTCTCGCCATCGCTCATCAAGGGAGAGGGAATCCTCTCCCCCCTGAATGGGATGAGCGAGAGAGAGGGTGACTAGAGAACCACGCCTCTACCGGCGGAAGAAGGAGCGTACTGGCTCGAACTCGTCGGGCAGTAGAGCCAGCACCAGTGGGAAACGGTCCAATAAGAGTGGCGCGATAGCCGACTGTCCTACAGTGCCGGGTGTCCCCACGAACTTGATCCACAGGGCGATCAGAGCGCCTATGACCATTGCTCCCGTGAGCAGTCCGAACGCTGCCCCCATCAACCGGTTGACCCAACCCAGCAAGGTCACGGTCACCACCTTATTCAGCCACAGGCCTATCAGGTAGCTGAGGAGAATGACAGCGGCGAGGATGACCGTGAAGCTGAGTACACTGGCCAGGTCGTTCTGGAAGATGCCGCTGAGCGGCTTTGCCATGGCTTGGTAGTAATCCCCGGCCAGGACTATTCCGACGACAATGCCAAGCCACCCCAGGCCGGCCTGGATCAACCCCGTCTTCCAGCCGCCTACCGCCGAGATTGCCAGGATGATGATGATAACGATGTCAAGCCAGTTCATTGCCTCTCCTATCTCACTTCAGCCGCGGTCCTTGCAGGCTCTTGGCCTTCTCGTGGGCGGCGACAATAGCCTGGCCGAAGAGGGCCCTCAAGCCTCCTCTCTCCAGTTGCAGCAGCGCCTCTGCGGTGGTCCCGCCCGGCGAGGTAACCGCATTGCGTAGCTCGGCCGGGTGCTTCCCGGTTACCTTGACCAACCGCGCAGTCCCCAGCACCGTCTGAAGCGTCATCTCCTCCGCCAGAGTGCGCGGCAGCCCGATATGGACGGCGGCGTCGATGATGGCCTCGATGACCAGGAGAATATAGGCCGGGCCGCTGCCACTCACGGCGGTGGCCATGTCAATAAACTTCTCTTCCTCGATACATATCTCTTTCCCCAGAGCGGCCAGGATGGAGCAAGCCCAGGCCCTTTGCCTCTTGCCCACCTGCTTGGTGGCCATCCACAGGGTGATCCCTTCTCCTATTCGAGCTGCGGCGTTGGGCATGGCCCGCACCACCTGGCGGTGAGAGAAACCTTCGCACAGGAAACTGAGGCTGGCCCCGGCGACGATGGACAGCAGTAGCTGCTGCTTGAGCTGACCTGAGAGGTCTGCCATTACCTCGTCCAGGGTCTGGGGTTTGACGGCCAGGACAACCACATCGGTCTGCTGGACTGCGGCACGGTTGTCTTTCGAAACCCGCACTCCGTATTTCTGGCTGAGTCCATTGAGACGTTCCGGGTCGACGTCGCTCACAGTGATATCTCCTGGGCTAGCCAGTTTCCGCTCGAGGATGCCATTGATCATAGCCTCCCCCATGACCCCGCCACCGATGAAAGCGATGCCTATTTTCATTGTGTCATCTCCCCTCCACCGGACGTTCTCCAAAGATGGCCCTGCCAATTCTTACCATGGTTGCTCCTTCTTCTATAGCTACCTCGAAGTCATCTGTCATTCCCATGGATAGTTCAGGCAACCCCAGACCCACGCACAGAAGATGTAGCTGGCGGAAGACAGGTCTCGTCTCTTCGGGATTTGCCACAATGGGAGCGATGGTCATCAGGCCGCTCAGCTTCAGGTTGGGCAGGCGTCCGACGGTCTCGACGGCAGCTCTCGCTTCAGCCGGCGGGAAGCCGCTCTTGGTGGCTTCTCCGGCCATGTTGACCTGAACGAGAACGGGCAGCGGCACCCGGGCGTTGCGGTCCAGCGCCTGGGCCAGTTTGAGGGAGTCCACGCTGTGAATGACGTTGAAAAGCTCGATCGCTGCCTTGACCTTGTTGGTCTGGAGATGACCGACCATGTGCCATGTCGTCAGGTCCCTACTGAAGTCGGGAAGGTCCGCCAGCTCCTGCAGCTTGGGCTGGGCCTCCTGGACCCGGTTCTCGCCGAAGTTCCTCAGGCCGGCGGCGAAGGCCTGATAAATGGCCGGAGGCGTGACGGTCTTGGTGACAACGATCAAGGTGACTTCCGAGGGCGAGCGCCCTGCTCTGTGGCACGCCTGAGCGATGCGCTCCTCCACGCGGCGGATATTTTCCTGAATGTCTACCATCAGATATCATTGTCATTCTGAGTTCGCAAAGAGGAACGAAGAATCCGTCCCATTTCACCGCTTCTGGTGGGCGGATCCTTCGGCCTCCGCCCACGGCGGATGGCCTCAGGATGACAGTCACAAGGAAATGTCAGATTGAACTCCATCATACCACAATATTCACCAGCCGCCCCGGCACATAGAATACACGCTGCACCGGGCGGGCTCCGATATGGGCTCTAATCTTCTCCTGCTCCAGAGCCATCTTCCTGGCATCTTCTTCCGAGATGGAGGCCGGCACGAGCACTTTGTCGCGCACCTTGCCGTTCACCTGGATCACCAGGGTAACGCTCTCCTCCCGAGCGAACCCCTCATTCCAGGCCGGCCACCTTCGCTGGTGAATGCTGTATGGATGGCCTGTGAGCATCCACAGCTCCTCCGTCAGGTGCGGGGCGGTGGGGGCCAGGAGCAGCAGCAGGGCATCCAGGCATTCCTGCCACGCGGCCCGGTCCACCGCCTTCGCCTCCGCTTCCTCTGCCAGGCGGTTGGTGAACTCCATAAGCGCCGCCAGCATGGTGTTGAAGTGGAAGCCCTCCATGTCCGCGGTGACCCGCTTGATGGTCTTGTGGAGGAAGTGGCGCAGGCTCTTCTGCGTCTCGGGATTCACCTCTGAGGCGGGGGGGGCCTGATAATCCTGCAGGACGAGGTTCCAGACCCGGCCCAGCCAGCGGTGCATGCCGCCGATGGCCTGGTCGTTCCATTCTCCTCCTTGCTCCCACGGGCCGACGAACATCATGTAAGCTCGAACGGTGTCGGCGCCCAGTTCGGCGACATAGGTATCCGGGGTGACCACGTTGCCCCTGGACTTGCTCATCTTGTGCTTCTGGCTGATGATGGTGCCCTGATTGAAGAGCCGGGTGAACGGTTCCCCGAATTTCACCAGTCCCATGTCCCTGATGGCCTTGGTGAAGAAGCGGGCATAGAGAAGGTGCATGTTGGCATGTTCCGCCCCTCCGGTGTACAGGTCTACAGGTAGCCAGAATTTGATATCTTCAGGTTCGAATGCAGCTCCGGCGCTGTGGGGGCTGGCATATCGGAGGAAGTACCAGGAGGAGCACATGAAGGTATCCATGGTATCCGTCTCACGCCGGGCGGGAGCCTTGCACCTGGGGCAGGCGGTATTCACAAAGGAGGGAACGTACTTCAGGGGCGACTCGCCAGTTGGCTTGAACTCGGCATCGGGGGGCAGCAGCACCGGCAGGTCATTTTCGGGGACGGGGACGATGCCGCAATGGGAGCAATAAATCATGGGTATGGGCGCTCCCCAATACCGCTGCCGGGAGATGAGCCAGTCGCGCAGGCGGTAGGTGATAGTCCGCTTTCCGTAGCCCTTCTGGGAGATGAAATCCGCGATGGCTTCCTTCCCTTGCTCGCTGGGCAGGCCGTTGAACTGAGCGGAGTTGACCATGGTCCCCGGCTCGACATAGGCCTCGGACAGATCCGTACCCAACCATCCCGGCGGGGCGATGACCACCTTGACAGGTATGCCGAACTTATTAGCGAACTCGAAGTCGCGGGTATCGTGGGCCGGCACCGCCATCACCGCTCCGGTGCCGTAGGAACTGAGCACGTAATCGGCTATCCAGATGGGCACCTTATCGCCGTTGAGGCGGTTGAGGCAGCAGGCGCCGGTGAAGACGCCGGTCTTCTCCTTCTCCGTGGAGAGGCGGTCGCGCTCCGTCTGCTGGCGCGAGGCGCTTACGTATTTCTCCACCTCGGCTCGATGCTCCGGGGTGGTGAGCCGGGCGACCAGCGGGTGCTCGGGGGCCAGCACCAGGAAGGTCACACCGAAGATGGTATCCGGCCGGGTAGTGAAGACCCGGATCTCCTTCTCCGGCACGCCTTCGTGGTCCAGGCCGAACAATATCTCCACGCCCTCGCTACGACCGATCCAGTTCTTCTGCATGATTTTGATGCGCTCCGGCCAGTCAATCCCGTCGTGGTCGAGGAGCTCATCGGCATATCTGGTAATTCGGAAGAACCATTGCTCCAGGTCTTTCCTGGTCACCGGTGTGTTGCAGCGCTCACACTCTCCGGTAGCCAGCACCTGCTCGTTGGCCAGGACTGTCTGGCAGTGTGGGCACCAGTTGACCGGCGCCCTGGCGCGGTAGGCCAAGCCGGCCTCGTACAGCTTCAGGAAAAACCATTGCGTCCACTTGTAGTAAGCGGGCTCACAGGTGATGACCTCCCGGTCCCAGTCGTAGATGGGCCCCATGCTCTTGAGCTGGGAGCGCATGTTCTCGATATTGCGCATGGTCCAGGTGTGAGGATGGATACCGCGCTTGATGGCGGCGTTCTCGGCGGGCAGGCCGAAGGCGTCGAAGCCTATCGGATGGAGGACGTTGTAGCCCTGCATGCGCTTGAAGCGGGCGTGGACGTCGGAGGGAGCCAAGGCGTACCAGTGGCCGATGTGGAGGTCGCCCGAGGTGTAAGGGAACATCGTGAGCGCGTACCACTTCTTGCGCCCGTCGCCCTCCTTCACCTCATAGAGCCGGTCGGCGCTCCACTTCCCCTGCCACTTCGGCTCGATTTCCTGCGGGTTATACTTCGGAGTCATAAGTGGGCAAATTCTACTATTTAGGGGAGTGGTTCGCAATAACGCGGGTTGTTATTGCGAGCCCGCCAGCAGCGGACGGATTGCTTCGCTCTCTGGCAATGGCAAGAGCAGGTGTGGCAGGTGCAGGTGTGGCAGGTGCAGGTGTTACACTATTTCGGTGGGGTTGTAGTTCAGTCATTACGCTTATGCCAGCTTTACCTGCCACTGAATAAGCATCGGCATCACTGTTCTGTTGCAGGTTCGGCTAGATTATTCTGTAGTGGCTACTTCAGAGGAAGTTCCGCTCGATGCGAGAAGCCGGTCTCGTTGTCCAGGTAGAAAAGGCGCTCCGGGGTCACCTTGTAGACCTCCACGGAGAAGGGCTTGCCGGCGATGGCCATGTGGGTGAGGACGGCCAGCGGCGAGGTGACGAAGTCCCTGACAAAGGGAAACTTGGACAGGTAAAGAGTCAAGGCCCTGGCCTTTTCCACCGGCGAGGTTACCTTGCCCGCTATGCCTTCTAGCTGAATGCCCTTGATCTCGCGCCAGTCGCGGTAGTCCTCGTTGATGGCTACGGACACCCTGGGGTTCTTCATCAGTTGCTGGGAGTGGCGGGCCTTGGGGTCGGAGAGGAAGTACAGGTTGATGCGGTCGTCGTGGACATAGAAAACGGCGGCCGCCCATGGCTGTCCCTCCGAGAGGGTGGCCAGGCTCATGGCGTTATGCTCCCTGAGATAGGTTAGCACCTTGGAGCGGAACTCAGGATTGCTAGTCAACCTCACCCCCTTGGTCCCCCTCTCGGGGACGGTTTCGCAAATGGTGACAGACGCCCCTCTTTGGTTTACCCTTCGTACCACTGTCCCTAGCCGTAGAAGGAGGCGTGCGGAAAACACTCGATCGGCGTGACGGAACTCGAAGCGCTTTCCGTCCAGCATTATCAGCTATGGCGGTTAGAGGGTCAAGTCGGCAGCTAAATTCGACTGCAGGACAGGGGACGGAGACTAGGTGCGGATAACCTGGAGCCCGCTTTGGTGGGCTTTGCTGTACGGTCAGGAGGACTTCTCCTGTGTTTTCAACCTCGCCAACGACTAAACTCGCGCATCGAACGATGATGTTCTGCTGGCGCCATCCCGCTGAACGGGATGGCCGGACTCTTCGGTGAGCAATCCTGGACTTGAGACAGATACCCAATCAACTCCGGGCTGGGTTGGGTTCTCCCTGTTCGCGCTGCTTCTCAACATTTCCTGCGCGAGGCCTGCTGGACGTGAACAGACTACTCAGATAGTCTCTTCGTAGCTACGAAATAGCTACTGGACATTTTCCCTCACTGTCAAAGAGGAAGTCCCAGAACATTGGTATTTCAGGGGCTATCCTA
>JAENJB010000112.1 GCA_016844565.1 Dehalococcoidia bacterium | reverse complement strand
CTGCCGTTCCTCGTCCTCCTGTGGGCCTCTCTGTTGCCTTTCTATCAAGTGCCCTCGCGGGAGGCTCTGGGCACGGTCACGTGGTCTAACTACATGGCGATTCTCAACCGTAGCGATCTCACCCTCATACTGAGGAACACCGCCATACTGTCCGTCCTGGTCAGCGTGGGTGGCATGGTCCTGGCAACCATCATCTCCTGGGTGGTCATCAGGATGCGGGTGAAGGGGGGACGCCTCCTCGACAACCTGGTCTTCATCCCCTACGCCGTCCCAGCGGTGGCGTTCGGCCTCAGCTACATGATTCTCTTCCTGATGTTCCCCAACCCCATCTATGGCACAGTGTGGATACTGGTGCTGGCTTACCTCATCAGGTTCATGCCCATGGGGACGCGTTTTACCCATGCCGGGGTGGCGCAGATCAAGGTGGAACTGGAGGAAGCGGCGGCCACCAGCGGCGCCGGGCTCTTCGTCACACTTCGCCGGATTGTGATGCCGTTGATGCTGCCTTCCATGATGGCCGGCGGGCTCTATATCTTCGTTCTCTCCCTGAAACTGCTCTCGATGGCCGCCATCCTCTACACCCCCAAGTCCATGATACTGCCTGTACTTCTCTACCAGGTGTGGAGGGAGGGGAGCATACCCCCCGCCGGCGCCCTCTCCGTCATGATGATCATTCTTTTCACTGTCCTGACCATCTCGTCGCGCAAGCTGGCGCAACGCCACGCTGTAACTACGGAGGGGTAAGATGATTGATTTCTTCGACCGCGCTATTCCCGATGCCAATCTCCAGGGCAACAAGGGCGCCAACCTGGTGGTGATGACCGGGCTGGACTTGCCCGTGCCGCCCGGTTTTGTTATCCCCATTGCTGTCTTCAAGGAGTACCAGCAGACGGGCCAGTTGCCCCTTGCCGAGATAGAAGCTGCCTTGAAATCGCTGGCGAAGAAGACGGGCAAGGTATTCGGGAAGGATCCTTCGCCGAAGGAGCAGGCTCTCTATGTCTCCGTCCGTTCCTCGGCGCCGGTCTCCATGCCGGGGATGATGGATACCGTCCTGAACCTGAAGGACAGGGCGGAGATCATGGCGGCCATAGAGCGGATCTTCTCGTCCTGGAACAACGCACGCGCCATTGAGTACCGCCGCCTGAACAATATCTCCCCCGAGCTGGGCACGGCGGCGGTGGTGCAGGCCATGGTGTTCGGCAACCGGAACGAGAGGTCAGGGACGGGGGTGGTTTTCTCGCGAAACCCGACCACTGGCGAACCGGGCCTGTTCGGCGAGTATCTGGCCAAGGCCCAGGGCGAGGACATAGTATCCGGCCAGAGGACTCCCAGCCCGGTAAAGCTCCTCCAGCAGGACATGCCCGCCATCTACGCCGAGCTGGAGGAGAAGGTCGAGGCGCTGGAGGCGCATTTCCGGGAGATGCAGGACATCGAGTTCACCGTGGAGGATGGACGGCTTTTCATCCTGCAGACCCGGTCAGGGAAAAGAAGCGGTCAGGCAGCCATCAGGATCGCGGTGGACCTGTCCAAGGAAGGCCTGATCTCGCGGGAGGAAGCCATACTTCGCGTGCGCCCCGATGACCTGAAGGCGGTCCTGTATAAGCGCATCGAATCACCGGAGAAGTACACTCCAGCTGCCCGAGGACTCAACGCAGCGCCGGGAGCAGCCTTCGGTCGGGTGGTCTTTCATCCCATCGATGCTGTTGCCTACGCGAAGAAGAACGAGAAGGTCATCCTGGTACGGATTGAGACCAGCCCCGACGATATTCAGGGCATCAGCGCTGCTGATGGAATATTGACATCGAGAGGTGGTTTGACATCTCATGCGGCCATCGTCACCCGCGCTATGGGCAAGCCGTGCGTTTGCGGCTGCGAGGCGCTCAAGATAGATCTGAAGAAAGAGCTCTTTGAGGTCAACGGGCGTGTTATCAGGAAGGGTGAGATCATCACTGTCGATGGCACCACGGGAGCGGTCTACCTGCAGGCCCTGCCTCTGGTCGAATCCGAGGTAACCCGTGAGTTCTCGGAGGTGCTTTCCTGGGCCGATGAATTCCGGGAGATGGGCGTCTGGGCCAATGCCGATACGCCTGAGATGGTGGTCCAGGCGTTGAAGTTCGGGGCGGAGGGTGTGGGACTCTGCCGCACGGAACGGCAGTTCAATACCCCTGAGCGGCTCGTCCTGATAAGAGAGTTCATCATGGCTGAGGATGCCAGGGCTAGGACTGAGGCCATCAAGAACCTGGAGAAGCTCCAGAAGGAAGACTTTGCGGCGATCTTTGCGGCGATGAAGGGCAAGCCCGTCATTGTCCGTTTGCTTGACCTTCCGCTTCATGAGTTCTTACCCCGGGAGGAGGAGACCGCCGACCCGAAGGTGCGGCAGAAGATAAGGGACCTGGAGGAGGTCAACCCGATGCTCGGCCACCGTGGAGTGAGGGTCGGCATCAGCTATCCCGAAATCTACTGCATGCAGATTGACAGCATCGTTGAGGCAAGGGAACTTACGGGAGCCAATGTGGGCATCATGATTCCCCAGGTCATCACTGTTCAAGAGCTGCTCATCATCAAGCAGTATTGCCGCAGCCTCAACGTCCGGTTTGGGGTCATGATAGAGACGGTCCGTGCCTGTATGCGGGCGGGAAAGCTGGCCCAGGAGGCCGATTTCTTTTCCTTCGGGACCAACGACCTGACTCAGGCTACCTTCTCTTTCAGCCGGGAGGATGCCGAGAAAAAATTCCTCACCACCTATCTGGAGAAGGGCATACTGCAGGACAATCCCTTCGCGGTTATTGATGTTAAGGGAGTGGGTCGGCTGATGCAGACCGCTATCGAATGGGGGAGGAAGGAAAAGCCAGACCTGAATGTGGGGGTCTGCGGCGAGCACGCCGGAGAGCCGCGCTCCATACGTTTCTTCCACAACATTGGAGTCACCTACTTGAGTGTCAGCGCTTTCAAGATACCGGTGGCCAGGCTCGTGGCGGCTCAGGTGGAGATAGAGCAGGCGAAGAAGTAGTCTGGTCGGCGGAGTGAGTGTTTCCGGAGAAGCACCACGTCCGCCCAGGCCTTGATACCATGTCACCCTGAGCGAAGTCGAAGGGTCTGCACTGTTCGGAGATGGCAGGACAGATTCCTCGACAGGCTCGGAATGACAGGGGGTGCTGGTCTTTCGTTGCAGACGGCTCGGACAGGTGAGGGTAAAAGGAGCTCGGTGACCAGAGAGAAATTCGAGGAGCTGGCCCGGCGGGCGGTGGAGAGCTTGCCGGAGGAGTTCAAACTCCGCCTGGAGAACGTGGACATATTAGTGGAGGATAGGCCCACAGTGGAGCAGCGGGGGCGGAGGGGCAGCGAGATTCTCGGTCTTTACGAGGGCGTCCCCCACACCGAGCGGGGAGAGAACTATAACCTGGCCATGCCCGACCGGATAACCCTGTTCCAGAAGCCCATCGAGGCTATGTGCCGCTCCGATGAGGAGATCGCGACCGAGATAGAACGCACCATCATCCACGAGGTAGCCCACCACTTCGGTATCGATGACCGGCAGTTAAAGAAGATGGGGTGGTAGACTCAGTACTTTGGCGTGTAATTGATCTTCGGCTTGAGCGCGGCGGGCGCGGCACGCGGGATGAGCGGGAGGAGAAGGTGGGAGGGATACTCTTTGCTGTGGTGGATGGTGAGCCTGTAGGGCTGCTCCAGCACGGAGTGGAAGTTGCCAACATCGATGGCGCGGGAGTCGCTGCTCGCTATTCGCAGCCTCAACTGGTGTCCTGCCTTGAAATTACGGCATAGAGGCCAGATCTCTATCTCGAACTTGTAAACCCTGTTGGGCTCCAGCGGAGAGGGTTTGGTGTGAGGGTGGAAAGGTATCCCCGGACTTGAGCGCGCCTCATCCACTTCCCGGTGGGAAGCCCGGAGCCATCCTTTGCTGATCATCTTGAAGGTGCCGTCCGGCGCCACGTCGTCTATCCTGATGATCCAGGCTGCATCGGCCACCGACGAGGAAGCATAGAGGGTAAGGCTTGCCGGCCCGATATGTTCCCGGTCTTCCGATGCTGACGGTGTGCAATAGGCCACCACCGGCAGGTTAGCCTCGACGGCGGCGTCCGATTCTGGATAATCGTATTCGTCGGGTGGTTCATCGTCCGGCAGATCTCGCCCTAACCTCCCGTATGGGGGCCGGGAGGCGGGCCGGTCCGCGCCGGAGTGAAGGTATAGCTTCGTCCACTCTGTTCTCTTCAGGGGATACTCGAGTTCGTAGCGCCATTCGTTCGAGCCCTGGACGAACACCGTCAGAGGAGGCTCTTTCATGATGCCGGTATCGATGTCTTTCATCCAGTAATCGAGCCAGCGGACAATCTCGGCGGCGATGGCCTCGTGATAGATGGCGCGGCGAAGGCTTCCCGCGATTATCATCAGTTTCTGTGGGCAGGACAGTTTGGTATAGCCGACCAGTTGACTCCGGTAGTGATTGTAAGTGGAGGTGGATAGCATATGGTAAACGGGCACTTTTATCTTGTCGAATCTGGTGGTGACGCCCCTCTCCCAGTAGTAAGGGCCATCGGTAGGATTCCTTGCCACGACGTGGGAGCCACTTCTCCGGCGCCATCGAGCCCAGCTCTGCCTGCACCCTCTCGTATACCGATGACAACCAGACGGGGAAGAACCCGTGCAATAATCCACCGTGAAAAATCAGGTCGCGATAGATATCTGTCCACCCGTTGAAAGGGACAATGGTCTTCAGGTGTGGCGGCTGGGTGGCCGCCACCAGAAACTGAATTTGCGCGTAGTAGGAGCCGCCAACCATAGCCACACTGCCATTGCACCAGGGCTGCTGGGCGATCCACTCGATCAGTTCATAGCCGTCCTGCTGCTCCTCGGCCGAGGAGAGGGCCCACTGACCTCCCGAGGGCGCCGAGCCCCGGGAATCGGCGATGATATGGGCATACCCGTGGGAGACGAAGTACTTCGTGGGTCCTGCTTCCACGGAGGAGAAGTGTCCTCCGGGATAGCGCTGCATCTCCTTGCCATACGGGGACATGGAGAGTATGGCAGGAAACTTCCCGGGCACGTCAGGTCGGAAAATATCCGCCGCGATGCTGATGTTGTCGCACATTGGGACGAGGACATTCTCTTCGAGCAGGATGTCAACCATAGCCTTCTCCGTCCTCCCTTTGAAAGTTGTTGCAGACCTTGCGGGAAGCCAATGCCCCGGATGGTGGGCGACCGGATGCGCTCCGATATTATCCCAGGCAAGGTTTCGCGTCAAGGCCAAGGAGGGCTCTTGACAAGGCTGTTATAATGACAACAAGTAATATTCATTATGATTACTAATAATGAGTATCAGTTAGGTATCCCAATCATTTAAGGAGGTATTCGATGAGCGTACTGGTCAACAAGCCGGCCCCCGATTTCCAGGCTGCTGCGGTTATGGGTGACAACAATATCAAGGAGAACTTCAGGTTGTCCGACTACCGCGGCAAGTGTGTTGTCCTCTTCTTCTATCCACTGGATTTCACTTTCGTCTGCCCGTCCGAGATTATTGCCTTTGATCACAGGCTGGAGCAATTCAGAAAGCACGGCGCCGAGGTCATTGGCGTCTCGGTGGACAGTCAGTATACGCATCTGGCGTGGAAGAATACCCCGGTGGAGCGCGGCGGTATCGGGCAGGTGCGCTATCCTCTGGTGTCCGACCTCACCAAGTCCATTGCCCGGTCCTACGATGTCCTGGTGGACGAGGCGGTAGCCCTGCGGGCCACATTCATCATGGTCAAGCAGGGAATGGTGCAGCACCAGTTGGTCAACAACCTGCCGCTGTGACGCAATGTGGACGAAGCCATGCGCATGGTGGATGCCATCCAGTTCCATGAGAAGTTCGGTGAGGTCTGTCCGGTCAACTGGGAAGAGGGCAAGCCGGGCATGAAGCCCACCACGGCGGGAGTGGCGGAGTATCTGGCAGCTCACGCGAAAGAGCTGTAGTCGGACTACGGCCTAGAACTCGGCCTCGAAGTCCTCGGGGAGCTTGATGCGGTAGACCTCGACCTGCTTCCGGATGTTGTCGGTCAACTTTCTGGCCCACTTCTCGGCTCCGCCAACATCCGTCGGGTTGAAGGTCTTGCTGAGGGTATGCTCCTTGGTCTCAGTGGTGAACAATACTTTTTCACCATCCATATTGATCAGGAGCTTCAAGGGGTCGTTGTCTGTGCGCTGGATATGGAGTGTGGCCACCACCATCCCATCCTCCGCCCGGGCAAACGACGCCGATGCCTTCATAGTTGACCTCACCTCCACCTTAAGGGTTAAATCAAAGGAAATCTCGACCAGTTTAGTTTCCCCTTCGTCGCCATTTTAGCATATTCACGGCGATTTTCCAGGCCCTTACCCCCGGCGGTGGAGTGGATTGTGGGGGGTGGAGTGGTCGTGTATAATTGGAAACAGGGGGAAGACCATGAGGCCAGCATACAACAAGAGGCGGGCCAGGTCAGTACTCATCGTCGACGACGACGCTGGCTTTCTTCATTTCGCGGGCTCTGTCCTGCGGGAGGATGGTCATCAGGTAGTGATAGCGGACAGTGTTCGCGACGGCGTCAATGCTATCAAGACTAAGAAGTGCGACCTCATTCTTCTCGATGCGACGCTTCCCGGGCAGACCTATCGACAGGCACTAGCCACGTTCAAGGGCGACCTCTTGCTGAGAGACATACCTGTGGTGCTGGTAGCTGACGGTTTTACCCTTCAGGATAAGGAACAAGCGCTGGCTTGTCGGGCTGTAGACCTCCTGCCCAGATCCTGCGGCGCCGGAGACCTTTCGTTGCTGGTCTATCGCTTGTTGGAACAGAGTGGCGGCTGACTCTTTTGTCAGTCTCCCTGTATCTCACTATCTTGCTTTCCTGGCGGCGAAGCAGTCTGCCCCATCGGAAGTGACCGCCTGTCGGGCGTCCGTTGGCGGAGTGCTGAGTGAGTAACAAATAGTCTGTCGAAAGGAGCAGGTATGGACTACGATGTGATGCTGGACATAGCGCGACGGAGGAGAAGTATTCGTCTGTTCAAGCGAGACCCGGTGTCGGACGCCGATATAGAGAAGGTGCTAGAGGTGGGCCGATGGGCGATGTCAGGTGGCAACGGTCAGCCCTGGGAGTTCGTGGTGGTCAGGGACGCGCCCGTTAAGGCGAAGATTGCCAAGATAATCCACGAACGCACGTCCCATAGCTATGAATTTGAGCTGACCCGCTTCCCGGAGTATCGTCAGCCCGGTGCGCTGGCAGATGGCGCCAAGAACCAGGCCCAACTGGTGAACAGCGCTTCCGCCGTCATCGTAGTCTGCGGCGACCCCAGGACCTTTCAGGCCTCGGTACTGGTGAACCAGTTCCTGGACGGGGAATGGGATATTTTCCACATGAATGTGGGCAACGCAGCCATGATGATTTGTCTGGCAGCCGCCTCGCTCGGGCTGGGTACGGCCTGGCTGACCACTACCTACCCGCCGCGGGAGTTCGAGATCAAGCACCTCCTGGGCATACCCACTGAATTCAAGATATATGTCATTCTTCCCATTGGCTATCCGGCGTATGTCCCGCCGCCATCCTACCG
>JAENJB010000111.1:3418-8098 GCA_016844565.1 Dehalococcoidia bacterium | reverse complement strand
CATCTTGAAGGCCGAGAGGACAGCCCTCAACTTCCTGCAGCGTATGAGCGGCATCGCCACCGAGACCTCTCACTATATAGAGGCGGTGGCCGGCCTTTCAGCACGCATTACTGACACGCGGAAGACTACTCCTGGCCTGAGACTGCTGGAGAAGTATGCCGTCCGGGCAGGAGGCGGGGTGAACCACCGTCTGAACCTGGGCGATATGGTGCTCATCAAGGACAACCATATAGCCGCCCTGCGCGCCGGGGGGATGACCCTGAGGGACATCATCCTCCAGGCCCGCAGGAAATCGCCGCCAGGGATGAAGGTGGAGGTGGAGGTCACTACTGCGGAGGAGGCGGCGGAGGCGGCCGCCGCCGGAGCAGATATGGTGATGCTCGACAACATGGGCATTGGGGATATGCACCATGCGGTGAAGTTGGTCAAAGAGCCTGCCCTGAGCATAGCGAAGGGGAAGATTTTAATAGAAGCCTCTGGTGGCATCACCCTGGCCAATGTTCGCTCAGTGGCTGAGACCGGGGTGGACTATATCTCCGTCGGCGCCCTCACGCATTCAGTCAGGGCGCTGGACATCAGCCTCGAGATGGAGGGATAGGAACCTCCCCACGCACCTCCCCCGGATTCCCGCCTTCGCGGGAATGACAGAATGCAGGGTGTGTTAAGCGAATCGCAACCCACCAACCCGCTGGCTCACGAGTCGCGAGGCAGGAAGCGCTCTTTGCTGTCGAGCATGATGGTCACCGGGCCGTCGTTGTGTATCTCCACCACCATGTGCTGCTGAAAGCGTCCCGTATCTACCTTGAGACCGCTTTGCCGCAACTGCTCCATGACTTTATCGAAGAGGGCGGCTGCCTTCGCGGGAGGGGCTGCCTTGTCGAAGCCCGGGCGCCTTCCCTTGCGTGTGGAGGCCAGCAAGGTAAACTGGCTCACCAGCAGCAACTCACCCGTCACATCAAGGACAGAGAGGTTGAACTTTCCTGCCTCGTCGGAGAAAATGCGCAGGTTCAGTACCCTATCAGCGAGGTACTCGGCGTCCGCCTCTTCGTCGTCACCGGCGACCCCGACCAGGATGACCAACCCGGCCCCAATGCTGCCAACCTTTTCTCCGGCAACACTCACTGAGGCCCTGGTTACCCTCTGGAGCAAAGCCTTCAAGGATTAAACAACCTCTCACCCCTTCCCCTCTCTCCTTAGAAAGGAGAGAGGGGAATAGATTTGCCAGATGGGCTGCGCCCCTCTGGCAACGCCCTTACTAAGCGGCTTTGTCCTTCTCCGCCGGGGTATCTGTCTTCTTCTCGGGCTTGGTATCGGTTTTCTCGGCCTTGGCAGTGCTATCCTCGCCCGGCCTGGCCGTACGGTTGTCCGTGGTGTAGAACCCGCTGCCCTTGTAGATAACGGCCACCGTACACACGCGGCGGCGGGCTTTCCCGTGGCACTGGGGGCAGAGGCTTACCGGTTCCTCATCAAAGCGCTGTCTCCGCTCAAAGCAGAAACCGCACTTGCTGCACTCATATTCGTATATTGGCATAGATTTATATCAACCTCTCACCCTTCCCTCTCTCATTCCTAAGGAGAGAGGGGATTCTTATAGGAGGGGCTGCGCCCCTCTTAGGCACCCGCCTCTCTGCGTTCTACGGAGACGGGGATTACGTGTTTCAAAGAGAAGCTGTGGCCCTCTCTATGCCACCCCTTAGAAGCACCCCCTACGAAGGTCTGATTCCCTCCCTCAAATAGCGGTCGATAGCCGCCGCCGCTCGTCTGCCGGCGCCCATGGCGCTGATGACGGTGGCGGAACCCGTGGTGGCATCGCCACCCGCCCACACCGCCGGACGGGTGGTCAGACCACTTTCCTCATCCGCGGCTATCGTTCCGTGGGCGCTGACCGTCAGTCCCGGCGTGGTCGAGGGGACGAGGGGATGGGGAGTAGTCCCTACGGCCACGACGACGGTATCCACCTTCATCACAAACTCGCTGCCCGCCTTGACTACTGGCCGTCTCCGTCCGCTCTGGTCGGGCTCGCCCAATTCCATCTCCACACATTCCATGCCCGTCACCTGTCCCTGGTCGTTGCCCAGGAACTTCCGGGGATTGGTCAGCAGCTTGAAGATAACGCCTTCCTCGAGTGCGTTCTCTATTTCCTCCTCCCGCGCCGGCATCTCCGTCCTGGAGCGGCGGTAAACCAGGTACACCTCCCTGGCGCCCGAGCGCAGGGCGCAACGGGCAGAGTCCATGGCCACGTTGCCACCACCGATGACTGCTACCACCTGGCCGATGTTGATGGGAGTACGGTAGCTCGGAAAGAGATAGGCCTTCATCAGGTTGATGCGAGTGAGAAACTCGTTGGCGGAGTAGATGCCGCCATAGTTCTCCCCAGCCAGATTGAGGAACTGAGGCAAGCCGGCGCCGGTACCCAGAAAGACCGCTTGATAGCCATCGGACAGCATTTCGTCGATGGTGATCGTCTTGCCGACGACCCAGTTGAGACGCAACTCCACTCCCAGAGAGCAGACGTATTCCACCTCACTTTTGACGATACGTTGCGGGAGGCGGAACTCGGGTATGCCATAAGCCAGCACCCCACCGGGCGTGTGGAGGGACTCGAAGATGGTTACCTGGTGACCGGACTTGACAAGGTCGGCGGAGGCAGTCAGTCCCGCTGGTCCCGAGCCCACCACGGCCACACGCTTCCCGGAAGGTTGAGAGGAAGTTGGTGCAGCTGCCGCAATGGGACCATGCGCCATTTCCCAATCAGCTACATAGCGCTCCAGCCGCCCGATAGCGATCGGCGCCCCAAGCTTGCCGATGACGCATTGCCGCTCGCACTGGCTCTCCTGCGGGCAGACCCGGCCGCATATACCGGGGAGACTGTTCTTGCTCTTGAGGATCCGCACGGCAGCCGGCATATCCTTCTCACGAAGGGCTTTGACAAACTGGGGGATGTCAACGCCGACGGGACAGCCACCCACACACGGCTGCCGGGGACAGAGGATGCACCGGATCGCCTCGTGTTCAGCCGTAGCCTGCTCGTAGCCCACGGCCACTTCCTCGAAGGTTTCCCTTCTGGCAGAGGGCTCGAGTTTCGGCATGGGCTCACGACGGGTATCAACCCTGGGCATGGCCTGAGCTTTCCCCCTCCCGGGCCGGAGCCGAGGCGCACTGGCGCCGCCATATTTCGAGGGCCTGTTTCTCCTTGTCGGAGTAGGTGCGAAGGCGGTTCAGGAGGAGGTCCCAGTCGACGTCCTGAGCGTCGAAGTCAGGCCCGTCGAGGCAGGCGAACCTGGTTTGCCCTGCCACGGAGACCCGGCAGGAACCGCACATTCCAGTACCGTCGACCATTATCGGGTTCAGGCTAACTATCGTTTTCACACTGAAGGGCCTGGCGGTAAGCGCACAGAACTTCATCATCACCGCCGGCCCGATGGCGATGACCCTGTCCGGGCAGGGCGCCCTCTCCAGCACCTCCTTCAGGGGCTGGGTGACCACACCGTGTCGTCCGTGGCTGCCATCATCGGTGGTAACTATGAATTCGTGGCTTACGGACTTCAGACGGTCCTCCCAGAAGAGCAGGTTGTTGCTGCGTGCACCCATGATAGTGATGACCCTGTTTCCTGCCTCACTCATGGAGCGGGCGATGGGAGCGATAGCCGCCACTCCGACACCACCGCCGACGCAGACAACGGTGCCGAACTTCTCGATATGGGTGGGCTGACCCAATGGGCCAGCGACGTCAGTCAGACAGTCTCCGGCGCAAAGCTTGGCGAGCATGTTTGTCTCCCGGCCCACTTCAAGGAATACGAGCGTGATGGAGCCTGCCTGCGGCGTCCAGTCAGCGAGAGTCAGGGGAATGCGCTCTCCGGCCTCATCCAGGCGGACCATCACAAACTGGCCGGCCCTGGCCTTCCTGGCTATGGCGGGAGCTTCGATTTCGAGGAGGTGGACTGATGGGGTGAGGTCTTCCTTGCGTAAGATACGATGCATGATTCCTTATCGCGAGAGAGCACGTTCTGTGATGGCCACCCGGTTCATATTGAAGGTCAAATTCTACTCCTGTGGAGATTCAGCGTCAACTCAGCCCTTCGTTGACATAAACCTTCCTCTGCATTACAATCAGGGCGATAGCAATTCTAGCTATCCCAGTTTGCCTGAGGAGGCGTATGCGACTTCATCTCGTTGGCCGGGTGTTTGGCGCCCTGGTGCTGGCCTTCGTCGGATGGAAATTGGGCGCGTGGCTGGCGCCGTCAACCAGTGTGACCGAGGCCAGATTGTGGTTGCTCGCTTCGATCGGGGGAGGGTTTCTGGTCGGGGCGATAAGCGGGCCTTTCGTTATCGGCAAGTTAGGTGACGCCCTGCGCCGGCAACTTAACACGATATCTCCCCAGACGCTGCTGGCCGTCATCATCGGTCTCTTCATTGCTCTCATTGTATCCGCTCTGCTGGTGTCACCGCTTTCGATGCTGCCTGAACCTTATCGGTCCCTTGTACCCATCGGGCTCACCGTGTTCTTGAGCTACATCGGCATCTGGATAATGATCATGCGAGGCAAGGAGTTCCTGCAGATTTTCGGTGTGTACTCCCTGGACAACCAGAGAGCGTCGAGAAGGTGGTCGCGGATGGGCGGTCAGGCGATTATCGATACGAGCGCCATTATTGACGGGCGGATTGCCGATATCGGTCAGG
>JAENJB010000111.1:0-3407 GCA_016844565.1 Dehalococcoidia bacterium | reverse complement strand
GATATCGGTCAGGCGGGCTTCATTCCAGGCACCCTGATCATACCGCGTTTTGTGTTGAAGGAGCTGCAGCAAGTAGCCGATTCCAGCGACTCGGTGCGCCGCCGAAGGGGACGGCGGGGTCTAGAGATGCTGGGGAAGCTCCAGAAGGAGCCCGGCGTGCCGCTCCAGATATCAGATGTGGAATACGACGACGTGGATGGGGTGGATGCCAAGCTGATTCGCTTGGCCAAGGCTTTACGAAGCCCCATCATCACCAATGATTTCGGCCTCAACCGCGTCGCTGAGCTGGAAGGTATCAGCGTGCTTAATATCAACGAATTGGCAGCGGCCGTCAAGCCCATCGTGATGCCGGGGGAAGAGATTGAGCTCCGCATCATCCAGGAAGGCAAGGAAGCCGGCCAGGGAGTTGGTTTTCTCGATGACGGCACCATGGTAGTTGTTGATGGAGGTAAGCGCCATATCAACAGCCAAACTCCCGTCATCATTACCCGTGTGCTGCAGACCGCCATCGGGCGAATGATTTTCGCCCAGTTGAAGAATGGCGTCCACTATGAGAAAGTCCCCAAAGAGTAGTCTTCTGCAAGCCTCCTCGCCCATTCCGTCAGGAGTCGCCGCCATCATCGTCGCCGCCGGGTCCAGCCAGCGAATGGGAGGACAGGACAAGCTGTTCCTGCCATTGGGCAAGCTCCCGGTTCTGGCCCGTGCTGTGGAGCCGTTTCAGCGGAGCGAACTTGTCCGGCACATCGTGCTGGTGGTGAACAGGAGTAATCAACGCATGACCCGGGAGCTGGTCGAAAGGCTGCACTGGACCAAGGTGGCCCACGTATGTTTGGGAGGCCCGAGGCGGCAGGACTCGGTGGCTCGAGGGCTGAGCAAGCTGACGGGATGTGAGTGGGTGGTCGTACACGATGGCGCCAGACCCTTCGTTGATGAAGAGATGGTCCGCAGGGGATTGGAGGCCGCCCGCCAGACCGGGGCGTCGGTGGCTGCTATGCCGGTGAAGGACACCATCAAGATCGCCGGAGAAGATGGACTGGTAAGAGAGACTCCTCCGAGGAAGGACCTGTGGATAGCCCAAACACCGCAGGTTTTTCGCTTTGATATAATATCGAATGCTTATGCCCGGACCGGGGAGGAGGCCACCGATGATGCGGTGCTGGTGGAGAGGCTGGGCTACCGCGTGAGGCTTTTCCCGGGTTCCTACGACAATATCAAGATAACTACTCCTGAGGACCTGCGACTGGCCCAGCTGCTTCTGGAAGGCAGGAATGAGCAACTCTGAGGGCAATGACGTTCCCCGCCAGGGGATGCGCATTGGGATTGGCTACGATGTGCACCCGCTTGTGGAAGGGAGGAAGCTGGTCCTGGGTGGTGTGCTCATCCCGTCTGAACGCGGCCTTGGCGGGCACAGCGATGCCGATGTTTTGCTGCACAGCATCATGGACGCCTTGCTTGGCTCCGCCGGGCTGAGGGATATCGGCTTCTACTTTCCCGCGGGCGATGCCCGGTTCAAGGACATCTCCAGCCTGGAGCTGCTGTCCCGCGTAGGGGATATCATCAGAAAGAAGGGAAAGACCATCAGCAACATCGACACGACTATAGTAGCCGAGCAGCCGAGGCTATCTCCCTACTTCGATGAGATGAAACACCGGATCAGTCAGACTCTGGGCATCAGAGGGGAGCAGGTTGGTATCAAGGCCACTACCTCCGAGGGCCTGGGGTTTGCCGGACGGAGCGAGGGCATCGCCGCCTATGCGGTAGTCCTCCTGGAGGACTCGTCCCGATGAGAGTCTATAACACACTTTCCGGACAAAAAGAGGAGTTCGTACCGGGTGGTAAGACGGTCAAGCTGTATGTCTGCGGAGTAACTCCGTATGACCGATGCCATCTCGGCCATGCCATGAGCTATATTGTCTTCGACGTTATCAGAAGGTATCTCGAGTTCAAAGGCCATGAGGTGAAGCACGTGCAAAACTTCACCGATATAGACGACAAGATTATCGCCCGGGCCAATCAGAAGGGAGTCTCAACGCGCGAACTGGCGAACAAGTTCATAGAAGAGTACTTCACCAGCATGGACGCGCTGAACATCAAGCGGGCCGACGTTTATCCTCGGGTCACCGAGGAGATATCCAAAATTATCGAAATAGTGAGCGCTTTGATAGAAAAGGGACATGCCTATCCAACCGCTGAGGGCGTTTACTTCAGGGTGAACAGCGTTCCAGACTACGGGAAGCTGAGCCATCGCAAGCTGGACGATCTGGCGCCGGGAGCGAGAATTGAGCCTTGCGCGGAGAAGGAGCACCCTCTCGATTTCGCGCTGTGGAAGGCCTCCAAGCCGGGCGAGCCGGCGTGGGAGAGCCCATGGGGCTCTGGGAGACCGGGATGGCATATAGAATGCAGCGCCATGTCTCTGAAGTACCAGGGGGAGACCCTGGATATCCACGGCGGAGGTCAGGACCTCATCTTCCCGCACCACGAGAATGAGCTAGCCCAGACTGAGAGCTTCACCGGCGTCCGTCCGTTCGTGCGCTACTGGTTGCACAACGGCCTGGTGCAGGTGGGCGAAGAGAAAATGAGCAAATCGCTGGGTAATCTCATCCCGCTGAGTGACGCTCTGAAACGTTTCGGCGGCGACGCCATCCGCCTCTTCGTGCTCAGCTCGCATTACCGCAGTCCGCTTACCTATAGCGAAACCGGCCTGGAGGCTTCTCTTGCCGGCGTCGAGAGATTGAGGCAAGCGCTCAAACCAGGAGTCCTGGACGGAGAAGGAAAAAACGCCATAGCCGGGCCTTACCGGCAGAGGTTCATCCAGGCGATGGACGACGATTTCAACACCGCTCAGGCAGTGAGCGCACTCTTTGACCTGGCCCGTGAGATCAACCGTGCAGGAGAAGATCAGAAGCCAGTCAAGGCCCAGGAAACCCTCCGCGAGCTGGCCCAGGTGCTCGGCCTTACCCTGGAGGAGAGAGCACTATCGGCTGAGGCTGGTCCTTTCGTGGAACTCCTTATCTCATTACGCCGAGAGCTGAGACGGCAGAAACAGTGGTCCCTGGCGGACACAGTCCGCGATTCCCTCAGCAAGCTGGGAGTGGTCCTCGAGGATAGCGCGGAGGAGACCAAGTGGCGATACGCGCCGAAGGCAACGATACAAGACGAGTCCGCTCATCCGCAAGGCTAGGACTTCCTGCCACGGCTACTCTTGAGACCCGTTACCAGGACCTCCTCCCCCACCACCACACCCAGCTGAAGAGAGGCGTTAGCCTCTCTTGTAGCTATCTCCAGATAGCCGCTACTGCCAACGAGAGCCATGAGCCCGCTGCCCTGCGCATAGTAGCGGCTCAGGCCCCGGATAGTCTGCGCCCCAATCACAACCTCCACATCCCCGTCACCCAGGTCGGCCTCTT
>JAENJB010000110.1:4725-6816 GCA_016844565.1 Dehalococcoidia bacterium | reverse complement strand
GCAGAGAGCTTCTGGACAGAGTTCGTGACCAATACCAGGCCTCGAAATATGACGGGGATGACCGCGCCTTTTCAGTTGCTGGTGGCAGGGGAATTTCCTCTCTTTCCCGCCTTGGCAGTTGGGTCGTTCCTCAGATTCTACTTCATGGGTGCTCCCGTGGCGCTCGTCCCCCTGGGGCAAATGCCGGGCAACGCCTTTTCCATAGCCATTGCTAAGAACGCCCCCCACCCCAATGCGGCCCGCCTGTGGGCCAATTTCCTGACGACTCCTGAAGCGCAGTTGATAATAAGCGAAACGCAGGGAAATCCTCCTCTTAGCCCGGAGGTAGCCAGAAAGAGCAGGTTGAGCCAGTTGCTGACTCAAATGGGGGCCGCGCCTCTCAACATCCCGGATGAACTCTGGACGGTGGAGAACATTGGCAGGGCCCAGGAATTCTGGCAGAAGCTCCTGGGCGTGCGGTGACAGGAGAACAATTAGCAGAGTGGCTGCGTGACTGACCCGCAGCCAGATAACGGAGTGATAGCATGGCTGAGCTTTCAGTGGTCGGCAAGAGCGTGCGCCGCGTCGATGACGTAGAGAAGGTGACAGGCAACACCAGGTACTGCCCGGACCTCAAGCTGCCGGGCATGCTTCATGCCAGAATCTTGCGGAGCCAGCACCCCCACGCCCGCATTCTCAGGATTGACACTTCAAAGGCAGACAGTCTCAAAGGGGTAAGGGCGGTCATCACTGGAAAGGACGTCCCCTCAGAGAAAGTGGGCATGATACGCGACCGGTACGTCCTCGCCAGGGATGTTGTCCGCTTCGCGGGCGATCCCGTGGCTGCCGTTGCTGCCGATACGGTTGAGATTGCCGAAGAGGCCATGAGGCTCATAAGGGTCGACTATGAGGAACTGCCCGCCATCTTCGACGTCGAAAAGGCGATGGAGGCGGACCCCCCCACTGTGGTCCACCCGGACCTTTTCAAGTACAGCCTCCAGCCGATGTCTGCGCCGACTTTCATGTTTGAACCTGATATGCCCAATGTCTACATTCACCGGAAGGTCCGGCGGGGAGACGCGCAGAAGGGATTTGGCCAAGCTGATGTTGTGTTGGAAGACCGCTACAGGACTCCCAAGATACACCATGGAGCGCTCGAAACTACCACTATCATTGTTAAGCCGGAGCGAGATGGGGGCCTAACCTTCTGGGCCACCCTACCTCCCTCGAAGATACGGATTATTACCCCGCTCATGGGAGGGAACTTCGGCTCCAAGAACCAATCGCAGGTCTTCATGGCCCAGGCCGCGGTCCTCGCGTTGAAGGCAGGGCGACCGGTCAAGCTGGTGCTGAGCCGGGAAGAGGACCTCGTCGATGGCGGCTCCCGTGAGGACATGGTAGTGTACATAAAGGATGGGGTCAAGAAAGACGGCACCCTGATCGCTCGGGAGATGAAGCTGATCATCAATATCGGAGCGTACAGCAGCGGGAACATGATCTCTGCCACCATACATGCGCTGTTGCAGGCGACAGGTGTCTACAGAATACCAAACTGCACTCTGGATGCCTACGGCATCGCCACCAACGTGCCCCCAGCGGGCTCCTTCCTGACCTTCGGCGCCGCTCAGGTCTACTGGGCAATGGAGCAGCACATGGACAGGCTGGCCGAAAGGCTGGACATGGACGCCGCCGAGATAAGGAGACGGAATATCCTCAAGGAGGGGGAGGAGAACCCTACGGGACGTTCGGCACACAGTATCGGCGTAAGGGAGTGCCTGGACAAAGCGGCCGACTGGATAGGGTGGACAGTCCCGCAGGCTTCAGAGAGAGGCCCGTGGCGGAAGGGCAAAGGCATCGCCGTCGGCTGCAAGCAGACAGCTTCGGGGGCCACGTCGGTTGTCTCGGTTAAGGTCCACGAGGACGCGACTCTGGAAGTAAGGCACACCGCACTAGAGCAGGGCATGGGCTGCCATACTGTCCTGTCGCAGATAGCCGCCGAGGAGTTCCATACGTCTGTGGACCGGGTCAAGATCGTGGCCGCCGACACAGGTATCACCGGTTTTGAGTCAGGGACCATGGGACAACGGACCACCACTCACACCGGCAACTCCC
>JAENJB010000110.1:0-4690 GCA_016844565.1 Dehalococcoidia bacterium | reverse complement strand
TCGAGACGCCAAGAGGCAGCTCTTCGAGCTGGCATCGGCCAAGCTGGGAGTACCATCGGAGGCGCTGGACACAGCGGATGGCAGGGTTTTTGTGAAGGGCGTGCCCGAGAGAGTCGTGAAGATAACGGAGCTTTTCACACCCCTCGGGTTTCTGGTGAAGGGAGGAGAGCTGGTTGGTAGAGGTGTGTACTTCGCACCGGGTGGAGGCAGCGAAGACTTGCAGACGGGTCAAAGCTCGGGTGCGGCGCTCTACGGGTACTATGCGGCCGCCGCCGAGGTAGCTGTCCACGAAGAAACGGGCGAGGTCAAGCTCCTCCGGCTGGCCATATGCGCCGACCCGGGAGAGCCGATAAACCCCAAGCTGTGCGAGGTACAGGTAGATCGGGGGCTTAGCTGGGGTATAGGCACCACCTTCTTCGAGGAGATGGTTCTCGGCGATGGCCGGCTGCTGACCCCGAACTTCATGGACTACAAAATGCCTACGGCCATGGAGTGCATGGCGAATCAAGATGTGGGGTCTCTGATCGCATGGGCGCCGCTTCCCGAAGGACCTTTCAAAGCCAAGGGCTTCGGGGAGGGCACCATGGTGCCGGTGGCGCCGGCCATAGGCAACGCCATATTTAACGCGACCCGGGTGAGAATCAGAGATTTGCCCATTACCAGGGAGAAGATGCTGGCTGCTCTGAAAAGATAGACTTCGACGGAGGCGAACATGACCACACTATCCGTGATCGGCAAGAGCATCCCACGTGTAGATGCCCCGGAAAAGGTTACGGGAATCGCCAGGTATTGCCTGGACATGAAGCTCCCGGGCATGCTCTATGCGCGGGTGTTGCGCAGCCCTTATCCGCATGCCCGGATCGTCCGCATAGACACCTCCAGGGCAGAAAAGATGAGCGGAGTAAAGGCGGTGGTAACTGGCAAAGACGCTCCTGAGGAGCGGGTAGGACAGATTAAAGACCGTTACATCATCGCCAAAGATGTGGTCCGCTTCATGGGGGAACCAGTAGCTGCTGTCGCAGCGGAGACGCCGGAGGTGGCGGAGGCAGCCATAGCCTTGATCAGAGTAGATTACCAGGAGCTGCCAGCCGTCTTTGACCCGGAAGAGGCCATGAAACACAACCCGCCGGTGGTCATCCACCCCGACCTTTTTGGGTATGACCTCGCCCCGGTTACTAACCCGGCCTACTATTTTGACCATGAAAGGCCTAATGTGTATATCTGGCGGAAGATTCGCCACGGCGATGTTGAGCGGGGATTCAAGGAAGCTGACCTGATCATGGAGAACCGCTTCACTGCGGCCAGAATGAGCCACAGCGTTCTCGAACCCCACAATGTTCTGGTACGGCCCGAATCGAACGGCGGGCTTACCGTATGGGCGAACTCTACTCGCATCCACTTTTCTAAGATAGACCTATGCCACCTCTTTCACCTGACTCCCTCTAAAGTAAGAGTGATCTCACCCCATATCGGGGGCAGTTTCGGTTCACGAAACCACCTGGAGCCCGTGATGGGCCAGGCGACACTCCTGGCCCTCAAGGCCAGGCGGCCGGTAAGGCTGTCCTTCACTCTGCAAGAGGATTTCCTCGAAGGCACTTCTCGCGAACCCATCATCATTTACATCAAGGACGGGGTGAAAAAGGATGGCACGCTAGTGGCCAGGAAGGTAACTCTTATTCTGAATTGCGGCGCGTATTGCGGCAACATGACGGCAGCGACAAAGAATTGCGTCTTCCCGGTTACCAGCCTCTACCGTGTCCCCAACTGCCATATTGATGCCTATGGCGTGGCTACCAACGAAGCCACTCCGGTCTCCTTCACCGGTTTCGGCAACGCCCAGATCGCCTTTGCACTGGAGCAGCAAATGGACATGATGGCGGACAGGTTGGGCCTTGACCCTCTTGAAATTCGAAGAAGGAACATCTTGAGAGAGGGTGATGAGGATGCCTGCGGCCAGACCGTTCACAGCACCGGGGCGAAAGAGTGCCTGGAGAAGGCAGCGCAATGGATAGAGTTGGACAAAGAGCCACCACTGGAGAGGGGCCCCTGGCGACGTGGAAAAGGAGTGGGCATGGGATGCAAGCACACCCTCACCGGAGATACTTCCGTAGTGAGCGTTAAGGTCCATGAGGATGCCGCCATCGAAGTCCGCCACAGCGCCCACGAGCAGGGTATGGGATGTATGACTGTGCTGACTCAGATTGCGGCCGAAGCTTTCAAGACTTCGGTGGACAAGGTCAGGCTGGTGAGCACCGACACGGACTTGACCGGCTATGAGCATGGCACCCTTTCCAGCCGGACTACCCACCACACAGGAATGGCCCTCATGCAGGCCTGTGAGGACGCCAAACGGCAGATCTTCGAGTTGGCTTCGCGGCGGCTGGGGGTGCCCCCGGATGGGCTGGACGTAATGGACGGCACAATCTATGTAAGGGGTGTACCCGAGAGGGCAGTAAAGGTTTCCGAGCTCTTTACGCCCCTGGGATTCTTGCTCCAAGGGGGAGAACTGGTGGGACGTGGAGTGGCTTCGTTTCCTTCGAGCTCGGAGGACCTTCACACCGGGCAAGGGAAAAGGGTCACCGATGGTTTTGGCTATGGGACAACGGCCGTTGAGGTGGCAGTCAATGTGGAGACGGGAGAAGTCAAGGTGCTGCGTCTTGGAGGATGTTTCGATATGGGCACGCCGGTCAATCCGAAGATGTGTGAAGGGCAGATGGAAATGGGCATGGCGCTCGGCATCGGGAACACCCTCTACGAGGAGCTGGTTTACAAGAACGGGGAAGTGCTGACCTCCAATCTTAGTGACTACAAGATACCCACAAGTGCCGACCTCCCTACTAATCGAGATACTGCTTCTCTGGCGGCCGGAGTTCCCCACCATGGCGGGCCCTTCGGTGCCAAGGGCTTTGGCGAGGTACCCCATGCCACTGTCGCGGCCGCAGTCGGCAACGCCCTTTACCGCGCCGCCGGTATCCGAATTATGGAAATGCCGATCAGCAGAGAAAGCGTCCTCAAGGCTCTCAAGGAAAGGTGAATCAGCAACGGGTATCTTCAGAACAATCATCCTGTCTATTCAGGTCACTACCCATGAATGAGGCTCGGTTAGTGAAAATGTCACTTCAGCACAGATCTGAGGAGGATAAGCATGGTTAAGCCAGTCTTAGAAGAGAATATCATGGTCGCCATGCGCGACGGCATACGGCTCGCTGTCGATGTCCATCGCCCGCGGACCACCGGCAAAGTCCCGGCGCTGCTCTCCATGTCCCCATACGGCAAGGAACGACAGCGCCAGCCCGGAGGCTTTATCGAGAATAAGGGACAGCCCTACCGCGGCGGCATCTTTCGCCAGGTGGAAGCCGGCGACACCGGATACTTCGTCTCCAAGGGCTACGCCCATGTCATCGCAGACTCCAGGGGCTCGGCGCCCTCCGAAGGCCAGTGGGGTCTAATGGACCAGGAGGAGCAGCAGGACGGCTACGAACTGGTGGAGTGGATCGCCCGCCAGCCCTGGAGCAACGGCAATGTGGGCATGGTCGGCGAGTCCTACTATGCCCAGATTCAGTACCTGGTGGCCGCCACCCGGCCCCCGCACCTCAAGACCATCGTTCCCTTTGACGGCTGGACGGACATCTACCGCGACCTTGTCCACCAGGGCGGGCTATTCCACCAGGGATTCTTCGCCTCCTGGATCTCCATCGTGTGCGAAAGGATATTGCCCGAACTAGGAAAGAAGGCACCCAGGAAATGGCGGCCGGCCCAGAATATAATCGGAGACACGGTGACCAGCAACCCTACTGACGGTCCTTACTACTGGGAGAGGTCGTCATACACCAAGTTCGATCGTATCAAGATACCAACATACCATATCATCTCTCCCACCCATTATCTGCACTACCGTGGACAACTCAACGCCTACACCGACATCGACACTCCGAAGAAACTGCTGGTCACCGGCGGCATGCCGTGGGGAGTAACCTACCACCCCGCGTTCAGCAAAGAAGTGGTACGCTGGCTGGACTACTGGCTCAAGGGGATCGATAACGGGATAATGAAGGAGCCGCCGGTCACCCTCTTCATCCAGGGCTCCGACGAGTGGCGGTGCGAATTGGAGTACCCGCTGAAGAGGACAGGATGGACCAAGCTTTACCTCCACTCCGGGGAGAAGGGGGGGGGCCAGGCTCCTTACGGCCAGCTTACCAAGAAGGCGCCCGCTGTCGAGAAGCCCGATAGCTATGATTATCCCCACACCGACGGCCTGGTCGATGCTAACCTTCCTGTGGTGGCCTACCTCACTCCGCCGCTGGAAGAGAACATGGAGATCATCGGACCGGCGAGCCTGACGCTCTATGCTTCATCATCTGCCAACGATACCGCCTGGATAGTCAAGATAGACGACGTCGCACCAGACGGAAAGTTCAAAGTGGCGGGTAAGGGCTGGCTAAAGGCCTCCCACCGCGAGGTGGATGAGGCTCGTTCCAGGATGGGCCAGCCCTTTCACACCCATATGAACCCCACTCCACTCAGGCCGAAGGAGGTTTACAAGTTCGAAATAGAGATATGGCCCATTTTCCGTAGTTTCAAGGCGGGGCACCGTCTGCGGCTGCGGATCGCTAGCAAGGACTCCCGGATGTGGGATATCCCCAACTGGCATGCGGTGGTGGAGCAGGTGGCACACAACACTATCTATCAC
>JAENJB010000109.1 GCA_016844565.1 Dehalococcoidia bacterium | reverse complement strand
GACTGTTACCGAGCCAAGCTATGAGATTCACAAGGGAAGCAAGATTAGAGTTGGAAAGAGGCGGTTCGCGGAGCTGGTTTAGGCCCTTTCGCTGTCACCCTCACCCCTTCGGCAAGCTCAGGGCAGGCTCTGAGCCTCTCCCGTAGATGGAGAGGGGAATACTCTCTCCCCTGGAGGGAGAGAGTTAGAGAGAGGGGGACTCGCAATGACAATGTGGAAAAGGAGACGCTGAGATGCAGTTGAGAATACCCGGTCCAACCCCCATTCCCGAGGATGTCCTGCGGACGCAAAGCCGCCAGATGGTGGACCACCGGGGCAAGGAGTTCAGCACCCTGCTTCAAAACACCACAGCCCGCTTGAAGCAGATCTTCCAGACGAAAAACGATATCTTTCTCCTCACCGGCTCGGGTACCGGCGGCATGGAGGCGGCGGTGGTTAACACCCTTTCGCCCGGCGATAGGGTCCTGTCGGTCAGCATTGGTTCATTCGGCAACCGCTTCGCCGGCATCGCAGAGCAGTTCGGGGCCAGCGTGGAACGTCTACAGTTCGAGTGGGGCACTCCCGCGGACCCGGACGCCGTGCGCCGCGCCCTGGCCAAAGACTCCGCTTTCAAAGCGGTGCTCTTCACTCACAATGAGACTTCAACGGGAGTGACGAATGATCTGGCGAGTCTCGCCCGGGTGGCCAGAGAGGCCGGCGTCCTCATCCTTGTTGATGCCATTAGCAGCCTGGGCTCCATTGATTTGCCGGTGGACAAGTGGGGCTGCGATGTGGTGGTGACCGCCTCTCAGAAGGGCTGGATGGCGCCACCCGGCATAGCCATGGCCAGCGTCAGCGAAAAGGCCTGGGCAGCGCATGCTAAAGCAAAGATGCCACGGTTCTACTGGGACTTTGCTAAAGCCAAGAGCTTCGTGGAGAAGGGGCAAACGCCGTGGACGCCGGCGGTGTCAACTGCCTATGCCCTCGACCTGGCCACAGAGAAGATGCTAGCGGAGGGCATGAATAACATCTTCGCCCGCCACGCGCGTGTCGGCAAGGTGGCGCGGGATGGAGCGAAGGCGCTCGGCCTGGCCCTCTTTGCAGCGGAGGCGTACGCCTCCAACACGGTGACCGCCGTCAAGGGCGCTGAAGGCATGGACGTGAAAAAGTTGGTGCGGACGTTGCGGGAGGAGCATCAAGTCTACATCGCTGCCGGTCAGGACAAGCTCGAGGAGAAGATATTCCGCATCGGTCACCTCGGATGGGTAACCGAGGACGATATCCGGGAGGTGCTCTCGGCGATAAAGGTCGTCTTGCCAGGTGTAGGTTTCAAGGGATGAGATATGCGGACGTTCTCAGAATCCCCCTCACTCTCACTCTCTCCCTCCAGGAGAGAGAAGGGCAGTAATCCCCTCTCCCTTGATGGAAGAGGGTTATGGTGAGGGTGACTTTGGACAGCCGTGTGGCAATCTCATCAGAGATGTTAGGAGATTGCTTCGCTTCGCTCGCAATGACAGACAAGGAAGGGACGCCGTAGAGGGGCGCAGCCCCTCTACGAACAACACGTCCCCCTCTCTCCTTCGAAGGAGAGAGGGGGCAGGGGGTAAGAGGTTGATAACATGAAAGTGCTGGTAGCAGACCCCATTGCCGCGGAAGGCATAGACCTCCTTCGTCAGCGTGTGACCGTGGACGTCAAGACCGGTCTCAAAGCGCCGGAGCTTCTATCCATAATAGGGGATTACGATGGGCTGGTGGTCCGCAGCGAGACCAGGGTGACCGCTGAGGTCATTGAAGCGGGGAAGAAGCTCCAGGTCATCGCCCGCGCCGGTGTCGGGGTGGACAATATCGACCTGCAGGCGGCCACCCGGAAGGGCATAATGGTGGTCAATGCGCCGGCGGGAAACATCATCTCGGCGGCGGAACACACCCTGGCCATGATGCTGGCCCTGGCGCGCCTGATTCCGCAGGCCAACAACTCCCTCAAATCGGGTAAGTGGCACCGGACCGCCTTCACCGGCACCGAGGTGAGGGGCAAGACCCTGGGCATCGTGGGGTTGGGCAACGTCGGCTCGGAGCTGGCCCGCCGCATGCGGGCGTTTCAGATGCGCCTCATCGCCCACGATCCCTTCGTGTCCATCGACTATGCCCGCAATCTGGGGGTGGAGTTGGTCTCTCTGGAGGCCTTGCTCAAAGAGGCGGATTTCGTTACCCTGCACGTGCCGCTGACGTCCTCCACCAAGAGCATCATCGGCCCCCGGGAGCTGGCGCTCATGAAACCAACAGCGCGCATCATCAATTGCGCCCGGGGTGGTATTGTTGACGAGGAAGCTCTCTACCGGGCTCTCGAAGATGGCAAGCTGGCCGGGGCGGCCTTCGATGTCTTCACGGTGGAGCCGGCGGTAGATAATATCCTTCTCAAGAGCGATAAGGTGGTTGTCACGCCACACCTGGCAGCCTCCACTGCTGAGGCCCAGGTGTCGGTGGCAGTGGATGCGGCGGAGCAGGTGATCGCCATCCTAGAGGGGCGGCCGGCGCGCTATACGGTGAACGCTCCTCTCATCCCGGCGGAGACACTGGCGGCGCTGGCGCCTTTCATGGCCGTCGGCCACACGCTCGGCAGGCTGCTGAGTCAGCTCATGGCCGGGCAACTGAACTCGGTGCGCCTGTCCCTAGAGGGGGAGGTAGCGCAGTACGACACGGCTACCCTCAAGGCCACCATCCTGTGCGGCCTCCTGGAAAGGGTGACCGAGGAGCGGCTGAACATAGTCAACGTCGGTCTCATAGCCGCACAACGTGGCATCAACGTGGTGGAGCAGAAGAGCACTGCCTGTGAGAACTACGCCAGCCTCATCACCCTGGAGGCGTCCACCAGCAAGGGCGTGAACACGGTGGCGGGTACCTTCCTCCGGGGGGAGACTCACATCGTCCGCATCAACAACTACTGGACGGACTTCATTCCCACCGGGGGCTTTTTCCTCTTCAGTGACCACAAGGACCGGCCCGGCCTCATCGGGGCGGTGGGCAGCATCACCGGCAAGGCCAATATCAACATCAGTTTCATGCAGGTGGCCCGACTGAAGCCCAGGGGCGAAGCGCTGATGATTCTGGGCCTGGACGAACCATTGGGCAAAGAGGCGCAGGAGCAGTTGCTGGCTATCCCCGATGTCTACAGCGTCAGGAATGTGAAGCTGTGAGCGGGGCTAGCGGGCGTTATAGAGGGGCGCAGCCCCTCTAGAGAACATGTCCCCCTCTCTCCTTGGAAAGGAGAGAGGGGCAGGGGAGAGAGGATTCACTCCCCTATCACCCTCATCACCAGCCCCGCCGGCAGCTTGGGGTGAAAATACGTTGTCTTCCCCGGCATCCGGTCTCCGGCGTCCCCGACGGCCTTTATCATGGAGGCCTCGACGGGCTCCAACAGGAAGGCCATCTGGTATTCCTTCTTCAACACCTTCTCGACGGCCTGGCGCCCGTCGTAGGTGTAGTCGATGACCACCTCCTCATCCTCCACTCCCTTGCAGCCCAATATGCCCTCCACCACGGTGTCGTGGAACACCACGGCGGCCAGGCGGGCGGATGGCTTCGAATGGTGGCCGGCCACCGCTTTCGCGAGGTTGGCGTTCCAGGTCAAGAGGAAGAGCTTGCCCGGCTCCAGGCCCGCGACTGCCATCGCGCCCTCCACGGAGTCCTGGCGGGCCGGGACCGGCAACCCGTCTCCCGCTGGGAAAGCCAACCGGTCCACCGGGAGCGGGCTCAGCTCGAAGTACTGGCCCAGCCTCTGCTTCATCTGCGCCATCACCGGCGGCGCTAGGCCCTTGATGAGCCGGTGCACCGGCAGGATGACCAGGCCCTGGTCGGCGAAGTCCACCAGGGTCAACATTACATGGTTGAAGTCCCCATCGCCGGTGGCCCCCCTTCCTGCGGACAGCCTCTCCTTCTGATAGGCTAGGGCGGTCTCGTACCGGTGATGCCCGTCGGCGATGTAGAGCGACCGTCCGGCGAACTGTGCCCTCACCTGGCGGTGGACGTCCTCATCCGCGATGGACCAGAGGACATGCCTTTCCCCTTCTGGAGTGAGGAGGTCGATGGCCGGCGTCCCCTTCGTGTGGGCTTCGAGGAGAGCGGCTGTCTGACCGCCCGTGTCGTCGTACAGGGCCCAGATGGGGCTCAGATTGGCCCTGGTGGCCTGCAGGAGCCGCATGCGGTCGCTCCTCGGGCGGCTGAGGGTGGTCTCGTGGGGGTGTATGGACCCGGCGTTCCACTCCTCCAGCCTGACGGTGGCGATGAGCCCGCGGCGGATGAATGACTTCCCGCCGTGCTGGAAGTGGTGGTCGTGGACGTAGAGCGCCGGGGACGGCTCTGGTTTCAGGACCTTCTGCTTCAGCCACCGGTCGAGGGTGGCTGCCGCGCGCGTGTACTTGTTGTTCTCGGGCGTGTCGCTGCCCGAGGTCAGCCCGTGTTCCAGGCGGACGAAGTTGTGTTTGTCTCTAGCATGGAGGACGCGCTGTTCCTCCATGCTGATGACGTCGTAAGGCGGGCAGATAACGCCGGCCAGGTCGCCGATCTTTGCCGGGTTATAGCGCACCCCCTGGAAGGGGGATATGTCAGCCATTGACCCCTTTCATACGGTCACTGCGAGTCCCGATGGAATCGGGACGAAGCAATCCGTGCCCAGGGTCCTCGCCTGTCATTCCCGCGCAAGCGGGAATCCAAGTCCGG
>JAENJB010000219.1 GCA_016844565.1 Dehalococcoidia bacterium | reverse complement strand
CGCAGCTCGATAGTGCCGTCGCTGTGCACCTTTACGGCCGCCAGAGAATAACTACCCACCAGGCCGGTCTTGCCCTCGAGGGCGAAGCCGACCCCTTTGCGCCAGGGGGCCTTTACCTGGTACTTTTCCTCGTCCTTCTTGAGCCATGCCAGCACCTTGTCAAGGGTTTCCTGCGCCGCCATATTGTCATTGATCATGCCCAGGATGTTCTCGTCGCCCTGCTTGAACAGGTTCTTTCGCCTGAACTCGGCCGCGTCCATTCCGAGCTTCTCCGCGAGGATATCCATCTGAGACTCCAGGGCGAAGACAAGCTGAACGCCTCCGAATCCGCGCAGTGGGCCGGCCGGAGGCTCGTTGACCGCCACAGCATAGGAGTCCCACCGGAAATGGGGAATCTTGTAGACTATGGCCGCACCCGAGGCCACGTTCTCTGTAATCATGACCACGCGACCGACATAGGCGCCGCAATTGATGATGGCGGCTATCTTTCGGGCCACCAGCGTGCCATCCTTCTTCACCCCATCCTTGATGTCCATTATCATCGGCACATCGGTAATCCCATCCACAAAGGTCTCTTCGCGGCTGTAGATGAGCTTGACCGGCCTCCCGGTCCGGGAGGACAGGAGAATCGATATCGGAGCGGCCATGACGAACAATTTTCCTCCAAAGCCGCCGCCGATGTAAGGAGCGATCACCCTGACCCTGGCGGGAGGCACCCCGAAGATGCGGGCGAGGAATCCCTTGGCTTCATATGGGTGCTGTTCGCTCGCCCACACGGTGATGCTACCGTCAGGGTCGACCTGCGCCAGTGCGGCATGAGGCTCCAGAGCGCAGTGCTGCATCCGCGTGACGGTGTAGCGGTTCTCCACTACCAGGTCGGCTTCTCGGAATCCCTTATCCAGGTCTCCCTCAGCCAGGTCGTAGCGGTAATAGATATTGGGACGGTTCGGGTCGACAATATCCATAACGGGCAAGTTGGCGTAGGCGGCGATGCGCGGCAGCTGGCCGTGGCCGGGCTGAATTACCACCTCCGGGTTGGGCTTCATGGATTCCTCGGGGTCCAGCACCGGCTTGAGCTCTTCGTATTCCACGTCAATCAAATCGATGGCCTCCTCCGCCGCCTCAAGAGTCTCAGCCGCCACTGCCGCCACGGCTTCGCCGACGAAGCGAACGACCTCCTGGGCGAGGATGGGCCTCTCCAGGAAAACCCCCATCTTCTCTTTCGAAGCATCCTTGCCGGAGACCACTGCCTTGACACCGGGGAGCTTCTCCGCGCGCGAGGTATCCACGCTCACAATCCGGGCATAGGGGTAAGGGCTGCGGAGCACCCTGGCGTGAAGCATTCTGGGCAGGGTGAAATCCGCCGTATACCGGGCCTTGCCCATGACCTTGTCAGGACCATCGACGCGCGGCACGCTCTTGCCGATGACGGAGCTACGGGGGCCTTCAGAGGCCGGCCCCCGGCTCGATTGCCGGACCGAACCGTCATTGCGAGGAGCCGTAGGCGACGAAGCAATCTCACACGGCTCTGGGTAGCAGGAGCCCCGAGATTGCTTCTCCCGATTCCATCGGGATCGCAATGACAACCTTGCGCTGCCCTTCTCAGGGCTTGTCTTTCAAGGGGTACTGGTGACGGCAGGGGTACCATCTCCGGTTCCCCCCGCAGTGGGGGTAGAACCGCCCGGCGCAGGGCGCAACCTCCTCGCCCACTGTCTGCCACAGCCTGCACCTGAACTCTATTGGATAGGAGTCCTGCGCCTTGTCCTTCTTTTGCGGTGGTTTGGAAAGATCAACTTTCAGAAACAGGTCGGCCATACCTTACTTTGTCAGCCTCCCGGACTTACCGAACGATACACTTAGACGCTTAGTCACATCCAGTTCAATTTTATCAGAAACAGCTTCCCTAGGGAAATAGGCTCTTCCACTTCTTGCGGATGGCATCCAGCATCTCGGGGCTGGAAGACACCACCCTCGGGAACTCGTCCTTCCAGTCAAAGGGCTTGCAGGCATCGATGATCGCCTTGGACTGGGAGTAGGAGCGGGCCGGCTTCCTGATCAGCGGGTCGATGGGAGTGCTGCGGGCCCGGCGCACGATGTCTATGTCCGACACAGTGTCCGACCTGGTGCACATGGCCCAGACGACGTCCTTCAGGTCGGTTATATCGATGTCTTCATCAACTACCACGGTATAGCGCCCGGCGAAGCCCCCCTGCGAGGCCAGCTCAGTGGCCTGAAGAGCCGCCTGGGTGGAGTGGCCAGCGTACCGCTGCTTGATGGAGACCACGACGAACATGCGGCCGCCGATATCGTGGAAATACACCCCGCGCACGTCGGGGACCCCGATTCTTTCCAACTCCGTCTGCATCATCAGGCCGCCGAACAGGTTCATGTAGTAGGTGCTGTCGTTCGGCGCCTTGAAAGGAGGAGAGCCGAGGATGATAGGGTCGTTGCGGTAGTATATCCGCTCCACCTCGATGATTGGCTCTTCCGCCGCCTCGCCG
>JAENJB010000016.1 GCA_016844565.1 Dehalococcoidia bacterium | reverse complement strand
TTCGATGCTCTGGGCAACCTCGACCTGCTACCCGGCTGCTACCTGCTGACCTACAATGAGGTTGTCAATCTTCCGCGAGATGTTATGGCGCTGGGACTGCCCCGCTCGAGTCTGGGCCGCTGTGGGGTGAGCCTGCACACTTCGGTCTGGGATGCAGGGTACAGCGGGCGCTCGCAGTCGCTGCTGGTTGTCTATAACCCCATGGGGTTCTCCCTGGAGAGGAATGCCAGGGTGGTGCAGCTGGTCTTCTTCACGGTGGTTGGCTCAGCCGGGGAGGGCTACTCCGGCATTTATCAACGGGAGAATGCCTGAGGGCCCTGAGCTTGCCTAAGGGCGAATACTTCGTTTTCGCGTGCCGTTGTGGTTCGACTGGCTCACCACGAATGGCACCCATCTCGTCTCGTGGTGGTTGCTAAGGGGTTTCGGTGGTGCGATTGGGTGATCAGGCGACTTTGTGCTAGAATTCACCGCTTATGGTTGCAGGCTCTCCTCAGGGCAGGGGCAAGTGGTGGGCTCTGGCCGCTGCCGGCATCGGTAGCTTCACCACCACGCTCGATGGCAACATCGTCAAGATAGCGCTTCCGACCTTCAGCCGGGTCTTCGACATCAGCCCGAATTCGGCGGTCTGGATCGCATTGGTCAACTATCTGACCCTCGCCGGCCTGATGCTCACCTTTGCTATGGTAGCCGACCGGGTGGGCCGCAAGAAAGTTTACATCCTAGGCTTTGCTGTGCTGACCGTCGGTCTGGCCTTCTCTCCCTTGGCGCAAAACATGCTCCAGCTTCTTGCCTTCAGGGTGCTTCAGAGTCTGGGCGCAGCGATGATCAGCTCCATTGGGGTAGCCATTCTTACATCCGCCTTCTTGCCCGAGGAACGGGGCAAGGCTCTGGGCATCATGAGCGTTACCACTGGTTTGGGGATAACGCTTGGCCCACTCGCCGGGGGCTTCTTGATTGACCTTTTCGGCTGGCAGGCTATCTTAGTGGCGCGCGTGCCCCTGGCGATTGCCGGCCTTGCACTCAGCTGGATGGGGATAAAGACCGCGCCTCTACCTTCGCGCCGCCGGTACTGAGTCTGTTCTCGCTGGCGGCGATACTCTTTGCTGTGTTGTATGCCGCCGAGAGGCGGAAGCTTCATCCGGTAGCTGACTTCGCCCTCTTCAAGAACCGCGTGTTTGCCGGGGCCCTCATCACCCTGTTCTTCAGAAACCTGTCTCAGATGCTGGTGCTGGTGATAACGCCGTTCTACCTGGTGCAGGCCCGGTTCTTCTCATCGTCCCTGTCAGGGGTATTCCTAATGCTGGTGCCCCTGGGATTGCTGTCCTTTGGTCCTCTTTGCGGCTGGCTGTCTGACAAACTCAGTCCCCGCTGGATAAGTTCCGCCGGCGTCTTTGTTATGTTCCTCGGGTTCGTGCTGCTCACCCAGTTAGGCTTGAATTCGTCCACCTGGATGATCGCCCTCGGGTTGATAGTCTGTGGTGTGGGGCTGGGTATATTCGAAGCTCCCAACATAGGGATGATCATGGGAGCTCACCCAAGAGAGAAGATGAATGCGGCTTCGGCTATGAGTTCTACGGTTAGGCAGCTATCTCATGCGACCGGGGTGGCTATGGCGGGAGCCATTTTCACCTCTCGCCAGCTCTTTCATGGCTCTATGCTGGCCGGTCAGGCTCTGGACCCCGGTATGCTGAAGAGACTCTCGGTTGTCGGCGGATTCCGGGACGCCATGCTCTTAACGGCCGCTCTCGGCCTTGTGGCGGTGTTCACCTCCTTCATTGGCGGGAAACGCTGAACTGTGGCAACCCACCCCTAATACGGGTTGCCCCACCTTTTGGCATTGAATGTCTTTGGTGCTAAAATAGATTCAGTTGGAAGTTCGCTGGAGTGGTACGGACAACCTGAATGGACACATCGGGTGAGAGAATCGAATACGCCATCACCAATACGGTGGTGCTCCGGCCTCCCCGGCAGAGACTGGCCACCTTCGGCGAGACGCAGGTCTACTACTATCTGGTCTCGGAGCCGGTATACACGGAGTTGACCCATAATCAGGGGGAGACAGTGGTGAGAGAGGGAAAGGTTACGGCTGAAAGGCCAAAAATTGTGACTCCTTTCTATCTGGGCAACCTCTTTCAGGGGTTTGAGCACGGCCGCGAATACGCCGACTACGTGCGGCGCAAGTACGGCTCCCACGAGCCCGGCCTTCTCTACCGCTATCGGAATGAACCCAAAGGAACTAACATCGTCTCGAGTCCGATGCCTGAAGTCGTGACCCGCCTTCATGAGCTGATTGAGAAAGAGAAGAACTCCCTGGCGGCGATCATCAAGGGCGTTGATGAGATGTGGGATGTCTCCCTGATGAAATTCATCCATGAGTTGACCAGTCAATCAGTACCGGGGAACGTGTCGGAGATGAGCCGCTGGGGTCTGCTCGATGTCGACAAGAGCGGGGTACCAGCTGGCGCGCGGAGGAGAATCGAGGATACTTTCCTGCTGGTCGAGAACGGAAACGCCGATCCCTCCCACTTGAGGGCCGAGCTTGACCGGTGGGGTGTGTTCTGGGAGTACGAAGACCGCTTCCTGAACCTTTTCAGAAAAGGCAAGGGCCATTGAAGCCAGCCGCCGGTGTGGAAGGAGTCTTCATCTCCCCTCTTGGCGGCGATTCGCTCGCATATCTGGTTCGCGCCTGTTAATACTCAGGGCGTGCAGGGCCTTTTAGAGATAGAAATGTCAACCCCATCCACGGAGGCGGGGCCTCAGGTAGAATACGCTAACACCCGATGGAGTTCCCACTGGTGCAAGCGCTGCCTTATCTGCGTGCAGATTTGTCCAACGAAGGCCCTGGAGTTGAAAGAAGACACTACCAAGGAGACCGAGGGCTGCATCCGCTGCCGGATGTGCGAGCGGTTCTGCCCCGATTTAGCCATCGAAGTGCGGGAGACTGCGGAAAAGGACTCATGAGGATGCTGGTTCAGGGCAATCAAGCCGTGTTCCTCGGTGCGGTTAAGGCGGGAGCTACCTTCTTTGCCGGCTATCCCATCAGTCCCTCCTCCGAGATACTCGTTCTGGCGGCGGAACACGCGGCGCGGAACTCGGTCTTCAAGTTAATTCAAAGCGAGGATGAGATCGGTGCCGTCAATGCCATAATGGGCGCTTCCCTGGCTGGCGCCAAGTCTTTCACGGCTACGTCCGGGCCTGGTTTCAGTTTGATGCAGGAGGCCGTCGGCTACGGACATCAGGTGGAAATACCGACTGTCATCGTGGATGTCCAGAGGGTAGGCCCGGCTACCGGCATGCCCACCATGCCGGCACAGCAGGATTTGCTTCAGGCAATGCATGGTTCCAGCGGGGACTACTATCCCCTGGTCTTCTATCCCAACTCTGTGGAGGAATGCTACCGTTACACCATTCTGGCCTTCAACGCGGCGGAGGAATCGCTTTCCCCTGTTATTTTGCTGAGCGATGCTTTCCTTGGTCACCTCATCGAGACGGTTGACCTGGAGGCCATACCGGTCCTCTATCCGCCGGGCATCGTTTGGCATGAGCACAATCTGGACCTGGATTTGGTCGTGCCAGGAGGTATGGCGCCTCTGGAGATTGTCTCACGCCAGCGGCCTCCTTTGGGAACAGGCCAGCGGGCTTTTACCGGCCTGACCCATGACTGGCGAGGCCAGCAGCGAACCGCTGATGCCGGCGTTTACCGCGAGTGGCTGGCCGGGGTGAAAAAGCGCCATCAGGAGATAGCCGGCAATTACAGGTTCTATGAGTACATTGACCATCCCACCAGCGACACGCTTCTGATTGCGTTCGGCATCGTATCACGGGTGGTCAGACCGCTCGCCTCCAGGTTCGCCATCTTCAGGCCCATCAGCATGGCTCCACTGCTGGCGGATGAACTCAGGGAGTATGGCAGGCGCTTCAAGAACGTGGTGGTAGTGGAGGCCAACGACGGCCAGTATGCGCAACTGGTGGAATGGGCCCTCAGACGGGAAGTCCGCCGTGTTCCCCTTCTCGGTGGCCGGATGAATATCCCTCTGATCGAGGCGGAACTGGGCCGGATGGGCATCGGGGAGGGCCTGAGTGTTTAAGGATTTGCTCAGGTTGGAGCTTTTCCCAACCATGTGGTGTCCGGGATGCGGCATCGGCACATTGATGAGCCAGGTGACCATGGTGATGGACGAGTTGGGGCTGGACCACACCAACAGCGCAGTTATCTCGGGCATAGGATGCACGGGTCGCATGGCCGGCTACATGAATCTGGACAGTGTTTACACCCTGCACGGGCGCACCCTTCCGGTGGCTGAGGCGGTGAAAATGGTCCAGCCGGACCTTAAGGTGATAGTTATCTCCGGTGATGGCGACCTGACCAGTATTGGGGGCAATCACCTGCTCCACACCGCCAGGAGAAACGCCAACCTGACGGTTCTATGCAATACTAACGAGGTGTACGGTCTGACGGGCGGTCATGCCGGTCCGACGACACCCAAAGGGGCAAAGACGATAAGCACCCCAGAGGGTGCGGCCTATGAGCCGCTCAATTTGCAGAACCTGCTGAAGGGCGGGTCTACATATTTCTATGCACGGACGACGGTTTATCATCAGTTCCATCTCCGCCGCTGTGTGAAGGAAGCTCTGGCCTGGCCCGGTTTTTCTTTCGTAGACATCACCAGCCAGTGCATCGAGAACTACGGGCGGCGGCTGGGTTTCAAGACCGGCTATGAGATGCTGGCCTGGTTTCGAGAGAAATATAAGATGGCTCCTGACGGCGCTGAATCCCTGGGCCCTTTTGAGCTGGGAATAGTCCGTAAGGGGCAGACAGAGACCAAGGACGCATGAATAACATTATCATCTCGGGCGAGGGCGGGCAAGGCGTGCGCCTTATCTCCCATACCTTGGCCACGCTGCTGGCCAACCTGGGCTACGAGGTCAGCCTGCTCTATGATTATGACTCGGCGGTCCGGGGCGCCATGAGCGTGGCTTACCTCACCTTCGATGTCCAGCCAATAGCCAACCCGGTGCCCGACAAGGCTGACTTACTGCTCAGGCTCTCGCCGAAGGGGCTGGGTTTCCAGGCTCGGAGGACCGTCTGTGAGAGCGGCCTTTGCACCGAGGAGGAAATTCCCTTCAGCAAGTACGGTGTGGAGAAGTTTGGCAAGGAGATCTTCGGCAATATGATTGCCATGGGACGCCTTCTGAGGCTCATCGGGATCAAGGTCTCGCGGAAGGAGCTGACCAGAGTTCTGCCCCTGCAGTACAGTGAGGAGAATGTCAGCGCCGTACAGTTCGGGTACAGCTTGAAAGAGGGAGAGTTGGGTGCCGGGGTGCTTTCCCGTCAGAGATATGACACCGATTCAGAAGACTTGCCCTCGCAAGTGGAGCCGGAGCCTGTCCCACCGCAATAACTGGTTGTCTACGAACCTCTCACCATTGCCCCCTCTTATGTCATTGCTCCGGTCCGATTTCATGGAGAGCCGGAACCGTATCTAGCCAGTAGCTCTTTTCTGGACATCCATATTTCCTTCGGGACAAGGCTCCTGGCCTTTCTCTCCGTCCTTCGTGCGCCCCGAGAATGATAGGCCTGCATCAGACCCCGCAAGTAGAAGCCCACCACTTCACGCAGCAGCTTAGAAGGCATATCCATCACCGCGAAACCCTGACGCTTGACTACGCTGTCGAGCAGTGTAGTGCCCGACAGAGCTTCCACCTCGCTTGCTTGTTTCATCATTCCCGCCAGTATAGTCAGGTCCCGTGCCCCCCACGCGGCCAGCTCCCAGGGTGTGATCTCTCCCTGAGGAGACTCCAGGGCCAAGCGGGCCAATCGGCCGTTTAGGATGTGTATTTCGCATATCATGGCGCCGGACCTGATAATAGTGCCATCTCTGAGAACGCGGAGTTGCCCTCTATAGTGGTGGATAGAGGTGCCCATAATGCTGTCTGTTTCATCGAGGGGCTTTATGCGAAGGAGGCGCGCCAGGAGGCGGTCAAGCAAGGGCCAGAGCCACAGCATCCAGTGTGGTGGAGAAGCTCCTTCTCGGGGTCCGGCAGACATTCTTCCCTCTGTCGCCTTCAACGGAAAGCGACTGACTCAGGAGTCATTATACACTATCAACTCCACAGCAAGGCATCTCGATTATCTATTTACAAAGGGAAGGGATTCCAATATATTTGTACTGGGAACTGCGAGAAGATGAGGCGTCCTTAGCTTCACAGAAGTCAGCAAAGGGGAAAAAAGTTAGAGGAGGTCTAAGATGGCAAAGGCAGAAGGCAAGAAGGGTTCGATAACTGTGCGCCCAATGGTGGATGAGGACATCACATCGGTTCTTGAGATTGACCGGAAGATCACCGGGAAGGAGAGGGCGGTAACCTACCGGGACCTGGTTGATAGCTATATCGGGGGCGACTTGGGCTTGAGCTGTGTGGCCGAGAGCGATAACAAGGTAGTCGGCTTCGTTATGGGCCGGTTGTCGTACTCAGAATACCCGGTGGTGGAAAGCGGACGGATTCAGATAATGGGGGTCGACCCCGACTACTGGCGTCAGGGGATTGGCTCGCTCCTGGTCCAGGGTTTCGTGGACTTATGCCGAAGCAAGGGCATTGGCCTGGTTCATATGGCGGTCAACTCCCGGGACGATAAACTCCAGTTATTCCTTCAGGGTATCAGCTTCGCACGGCGCGAGCTGGTGGAGTTCTGGAAAAAGATATGAGGTGAGGGGCGGTCTGAGGCTAGGCGAAGAGCCGCTCTATCCTGATGAAGGAGATGAGGGGAACAATAGAGCCAAGGCAGCCGCCGGCAATTACCTCACCCAAGGAGTGCTTGTCCAGGTGGATCCTTGACCAGCCGGTGATGCCGGTGATGAAGATAAAGATGGTGGATAGAAAGATTGCTGGTCCGAAGCTAAGGGTGGCGATGGTGGCCGCCGAGGAGACACTGAGGGTGTGAACGCTTATCTTCCAGAAGTAGCTTATGACCAATGTGATGGAAAGGATAGCCACATTTATCGCGGCCACTGCCAGTAGTAGCTGGGGCGCCCCAGTTATGTAAAGAACCAATCCGCCCGCCAGTGCAAAGAAGATGCTGAATATCAGCGGCCATGCCCTTTGGTCCCTCTGAGAAAGACCGAGGTCGCTTATCCAGCCTTTTCTGGTGCCGAGGAATATCACGGCTGTCGGCAGTATTGCCAGAAAGAGGCTGGCGATGAGCCACCAAGCCATGAAGCTGATCCTGCTGTCAGCCTCGGTGTAAGCCACCAGGCCGGTAATCGCGATGACCATCAGAGGCGGGCTCAAGACGAGGGATATGAGCCGGGCTATGGTTTGGGCTTTCACCTTAGAACATTCTTCCCTTCAAGACAAACTGATTACCGTATCTTGCATTATATGCTAGAATAGTTCATCTGTCCAGAGTGTGGGGGTTAGCGATGGATAAAGTTGCGTTGACTTTTGACGACGGGCCGAACGAGCCCTACACCTCTAAGATACTGGATATCCTCTCGGGTTATCTGATCAAGTCCATATTCTTTGTCTGCGGACGGAACGTTGAATTTCATCCTGAATCATTACGCCGGATTGTACAGGAAGGGCATCTCTTGGGCAACCACACCCATTCCCACTCGAGGTTCTTGACGGTTACCGGTCTGGCGCTCTGGGAGACGTTCAAGGCGGCCGAGGTCATCCGCCGGATCACGGGCATACGGCCAGAGTACTTTCGTCCGCCGTATGGGGCGCGCAATCCCTTCTTCTGGTGGTATCTCAAGAGGAAAGGATACCGGGTGGTCCTGTGGGATGTGGATGGGCGGGACTGGGAAAGGCCGTCGGCCGCCGAACTGGCGCGGAGAATAGTAGCCCGGGTCAAGCCAAACTCGGTTGTCCTCCTGCATGACGGGCACAATACAATTCATGGCGATGACCGCTCCCCTACTGTAGAAGCGTTGCCACTGATAATAGAGGGGTTGATGGACAGGGGCTACGTCTTTGTCCGCCTGGACGAGCTGTAAGGCCCAGGGCAAATGGGCTCGGCGACCACAAGACCATGCGTCTTTCACTGACCCGTTTCTAGCTCGGCCAGGATGGCGATGATGTGGGGTATAGTGTAGGCGGCCAACCGGCGGCCTGAGCCCCCGCAGAGAATAGCCACCATCCTGCCCCGGCAGGCACGGTCAGCAACTCCCTTGATTATCTCTGCTATCTTCAGGTGACAATCCCGGCTGAGTCCCTTATCCCCGTATTCACCGCGCGTGGCATCAAAGCCGTATTCCCAGAAGATGATTTCGGGGGCGAAGTCCAGAGTTTTCTGGACGAAGGCTTGCTTCATCCTATCCAGGTAGTATTCATCGGTGGTCCGGTAAGGGATGCGCACGTCCATCTTGTTGTATTGATCATGGTAGTCTTGAAAACAGAAGCAGCAGTGAAGTACATCGTTATCTCGGGCGAAGATGTCCCTCGTGCCATCGGCATGGTGAGCATCAGTGTCCACTATGGCGAAGCGGCGCATTCCCTTCTGTCTGAGGCTGGCGATGGCCAGCGCAGCTCCGTTGAAGTAACACATTCCTCCATAGAAGTCCCTTCCTGCATGATGGTCGCCGAAGGAGGTGAAAACGAAGGCGTTGTCGATATTGCCCTTCCAAATCTCACTGGCGGCTTGTACGGTGCCACCGGCGCTGTACAGGGCGGCTTCGAAGTCGCCCGTTTGGCGGACTGCTTCGATCATGTTGGCTGAATGCACCTGGAGCAGCAGGTCCTCCGCCACAGGGGCCAGATAGTAGAGTCCGTCCCGGGACTCGTAGACTGCGTCGTAGTAGAACACGTTCTCCTTATCGAGCAGGTTACTCAAAGCCTGAGGGAAATCCCTCAACCTTTCTCCCTGGAAATAGGTGAAGAAGATGCCAGTCCTTTTTCGCAGCGGGCCTTTTCCTGATAAGATGGAGTCCATAGTGAGCAAGGTGAAGGTAATCTCTTTCGATGCCGAAGGCACTGTGGTTACGCCGCAGTTTAGCACGCTCATCTGGTACGAGGCAATACCGTTGCAATATGCGCGCCAGAGAGGCATAGGCGTGGATGAGGGCAGGGAAGAGATCAAGCGCGAGTACTCGGCGATGGGCATGCAACGGGTGGAGTGGTACGATGTCAGGTACTGGTTCGAGCAGTTCTCACTCCCTGACTATAAGACGGTGCTCGATGCCTACCGCCATGCCGTAAACCTCTATCCGGAAACGGAGGAGACCCTGGTCAGCCTGAGCCGGAGCTGCTCCCTGGTCGTTACTTCGGCGTCCAGCCGCGATTTCCTCGACCTGTTGCTGTCGCCCATTCGCGGCCATTTCCGGCATGTCTTCTCCTGCATCTCCGACTATCGGCTACTCAAGACGGCTGATTTCTATCACCGGGTCTGCGATACTCTTGGTGTCTGCCCTGAAGAAGTAGTCCACATCGGCGATAACTGGAACGGCGACTACCTTGCTCCCCGGGAAATAGGCATGCGTGCATTCTATCTGGATAGGAATGGTGAACGGGGGGGCGAGGATGTCGTCAGGAGCTTGACGGAGTTTCAGCAGATAATGCTGACTGAGCTTGGTGGGAATGGGGGAAGCCCTTGAAGAGGGCTGCCGTCATTATGTCCACATAGTTGACGCCTCACCCGGGTTCACGTAGTCTTGACCTGACTATTCTCGGAGGCCCATTGGCTGGGCTCTCGGTGTTGGGGTTTGTGCCGCGTGGTTAGTATTCATGAGTGAAGGGGGAACGGATGAAAAGGCTCTCTCGTTACGCAGTAATACTGGGTCTGGTTTCATTGCTTATCTTCGCTTGTGCAGCGCCATCTAAGCCCGCGCCGTCGCCAGTTCCTGAGACACCATTGGCGGAAAGGCCAGCTGCCAGGGGGCCCGAGTTGAGCGGGCAGCAGCAGGTCATCGAAAGGGCCAAGCAAGAAGGAAAGGTCGTTATCTGGTCCAACACCTTCGAAGGAGCTGAACAGTTCAAGCGAGAGTTTGGGGCGAGGTATCCCTTCTTGGAGTTTACGAAGTGGGACGCCCCCACCGGGCGGGATATGGTGGCCAGGCTGGCGGAGGAGGCCAAGATAGGCAAGCTATCTGCCGATGTGGTGGCTACCAGTGTCACTGACTTCCCCGAGCTGCTGAGGCTGGGCCTCATTAAGGAGTACGCGTGGCCGAACACTAAGGGCTGGCCTTATCAGCCAAACAACGGTTTCTACCGGGTAACCACAGCTGGTCTTCGAATACCTATTTACAACACGCAATTGGTGGCTGCCGCCGAGGTGCCTCGCTCCTGGGATGACCTCAAGAACACCAGGTGGAGGGGAAAGAGCCAGATTTCTCGCTCGGGCCCCGATGCACCGCTCATCTTCGCCTATATGTGGCGTGAAGGAGACAAGCTCAACTGGGAGAAGGCGGAGGCTTTCTGGAGAGAGGTAGTCAAGAACAACAGGCCCTCCGTGGGTCGTGGGTTTCAAATACCGACTGAACTGCTCGCTGCTGGCGAATCTTCGATTCTCCTGCTCGGTTCCACACTGACCACCCTCAGTTTGATGAGTAGAGGAGCGCCGTTAGGGATAGCCCCCGTGGAGCGCGCCATGGCGCCGCCTTTTGCTTTAGCAATTGTGAAAGACGGTCCTCATCCCAACGCTGCCACTCTTCTCGCTGATTACCTCACCTCGTCCGAGGGGTTGCTTCTCTATGCCAACGCCAATCTTATGAACGTCATAGACCCGGCGGTGGACAAGAAATCGCGTGCCGGCGGCCTTCTGGGTTCGTTGGGCATCCAATGGGAGCCTCCACCCACTGAGATCTACACTGAGGAGAATGTGAAGCGGTCCAGTGATCTCTGGCTGGCCATTGTGGAAGGAAGATAAGCGGGCGCGCCAGACCTGGTCCACGGCAGGAACACCGAGCGGGTGTTTCAGAATAGGAAATGAAGGCCGAAGTGTCCTGCGTAGGCGTAGCCGACGAACTTAATGAGCCTTCCGCTGCCGCCGTACACCACGTACTTCCATAGGGGGTAACGCTGGGAGCCCGATATAAGGGCGGCCAGGTCGAAGAGTGGGTTGGGAATCAGGGCTAGGACGAAAAGGGTCAGCCCGCCCCAGTGGCGCATCCAACCCGCCACCCTATCGTAATGCCTGATCTTCTGAAGGCCCATCTGTCCCCCGTATCCCAGCAGGTAGCCATTCATCTCCCCGACAGTGGCGCCAACGCCCGAGAGCAGGCCTACGAGTGCCGGGTTCAGCACTGTTCCCATGCCGGCAATGATGGCCCTGCCGGGGATAGGGACAACGATGGTCAAAGTGGTGACTATAGATATGAGAAAGACGCCGAGATAGCCGTAGTTGCCCAGGTGGACGATCTGACTACGGAAGATGAAGATGACGGCCATCAGGGACAGGGAGACAAAGACGGCCAGGTAGTGAGAATATCGTTGCACCGCTATTCGCGCAGCCCCGGCCTGGACGGACCTAGCTGTATAGTACCAGAGCGGCGTATATTACGAAAGCCAGAATGGCGGCCAGAATGATAATCCCGATCCACGTAGCAAGAGAGCTCAGTTTTGTTCTCTTCTCAATCACGCCGCCCGCTAGTATCATGACACAGGCGCCGACGAACATACCTAAGATAGCTATGCCGATTCTAAGTTTCTCCATGCTGGCACACTCCTGGTTCTCAGACCTTCCGTCTATTTGGTCAGCGATAAGGCGGACCCTGCGTCCGCTAGTCTCCTGCAGTATCTCTCTAAGTGGCTTATTGTAGCCACTGACAAGCACGAAGTCAAAGGCTGCTTTGACGGCGTCCTGGCTACCCCATACAATAGCTCCTCATTATGATCCAGGAAATCTGGAAAGGAGACTGCTGTGAAAAACATCTGGGCGCCTTGGAGAGTGCAGTACATCCGGTCGGAGAAACCGAAGGGATGCCTGCTATGTGAGAAAGCTGCGCAGGGTCAGGACCGGGAGAACTACCTTCTTTATCGCGGACGATTGAACTTCGCGATGTTGAACAAGTATCCCTATAACCCGGGTCACATAATGGTATCCCCATACAGACATGCCGGGAGCATGGAGGACTTGACTGATGAAGAGCTGCTAGACAACATGTTGCTCGTCAAGAAGTGCCTCAAAGCCTTGAAGGAGGCCTTCTCCCCTCAGGGGTTCAACCTGGGAATCAATCTCGGCCGTGTGGCGGGGGCAGGAGTGGAAGACCACGTTCACGTGCATATCGTGCCGCGCTGGAACGGGGATACCAATTTCATGCCGGTTGTGGCAGAAACAAAGGTGATTTCAGAGGCCATGGACTCGACGTACGAACACCTGAAGCGGAGGCTGGGCTAGCTCTCGGTAGCCCTGGGATAGGAACCGAGGATCTTTATGAACTTGGTCGTCCCGCGCAGGGTCTCCAGTGCGGCGAGGCAAGGCTTGTCCTCAACGTGGCCCTCGAAGTCGGCGTAGAAAACGTACTCCCAGGGTTTCTGCCGACTCGGTCTGGATTCGAGCTTGGTCAGATTAATGCCGCGGGTGGCAAAAGCTCCCAGACTCGCATACAGGGTGCCGGGCATGTTCTTGGTAGCGAAAACGATGGAGGTCTTGCTGTTCGCGGCCCTGCCTGCCTTTTGCCTGGAGATTACCACGAATTTGGTGTAGTTGCTTGGATTGGTCTGGATGTTCTCTGCGAGGAGCTTCAAACCGTATATTTGGGCGGCTCTCCGGCTGGCAACCGCCGCACTGTGCCGTAGCCCCTTCTCCTTGACAAGTTTGGCGCTGCCCGCAGTATCGTAGGTAGGCATTATGGTAGCATTGAGCTTTCTGAGATACTCCTCGCACTGAGTTAGTGCCTGAGGGTGGGAGTAGACATACTTGATGGTCTCCGGGGTCTCGCCTTCGGGTGCCATCAGGCACTGGTTTACAGGCAGCACTATCTCACCACAGATGTTCAGGTCGTACTTGAGCAGCAGATCGTACGTGTCATTGATACTGCCGGCCTGGGAGTTCTCAATGGGCACGACCCCGAAGTCGGCGGCGCCCCGGGAGACGGACTCGAAGGCGTCGGCAAAGCTGCGAGAAGGCAGTGGTTCGATGACGCCGAAGAACTTTATGGCGGCGTCCTCACTAAACGCCCCTATCTCTCCCTGGAAGGCAACTTTGGTCACGCCTTTTCTCAGCCCTCCGATGCTGGCGCACTGGCCAGTAGCCCCCGGAGCATGGTCTCCTGTTCAGGTTTGGTTACCACCAGCAGCTGGTCGTCGGCTTGAAGGATGGCGTCGTTACCGGGCACATAGGGCTTTTGCCCCTTTCGTACCAGCAGGGAGACAAGACACCCCGGAGGCAATCCCGCATCCTTGATTTTCCTGCCTATCACCGATGAGTGAGGCAGCACTTTCACTTCGACAAGCTCGAGCCCAAGGTCCCTCAGCGTCATGAGATGAGTCAGCGGGTGGGAAGGCACCTCGAGCTCGATGTGTTCGAGGATGAGATTGGTACTGCTCACCGTCACGTCTATGCCCAGTTTCTTGAAGATGGCCTCATTCTTCGGGTTGGTAAGGCGGGAGACGGTGCGTGGCACCCCGAACTTATGCTTGGCCAGCTGACAGGCCACCAGGTTGTCATCATCTCCATCGGTTACGGCGATGAACATATCCGCTCTGGCAGTTCCTATCTCAGCCAGAGTGGCTGCTTCGCAGCCATCTCCCTGGATGCACACCGCACCCATGGTGTCGATGATGCGCTGGCACTTCCGGGCGTCTTTTTCGACCACGGCCACCTCATGCCTCTCGTCCAGAAGCGCCCGGGCCAGATAGTAGCCGATGTCACCGCCGCCGACAACAATGATATACATCTCTAGCCGATTCCCACTACCTTGTCTCGCAGGAGCTTGGCGAAGATGGTGGTCGGGCTTATCGCCTCGAGGTTCAGTGTTTCGTAGAGCTCTTTTCTTAAGGGGTCGTAAATGCGGCAGACCACCTTGCGCACGTTGAAGAGGTGTTTCGCCATTTGAGCGGCCATGATGTTGCGGTTGTCTCCTTGAGTAACGGCCACAAAAGTATCCGCTTCCTCAATACCCGCCCTCTTCAGGGCATCTGCATCGGTGCCGTCTCCCATTAAGGCGATGCCTTTGAAGCTGGCAGGCAGTCTCCTGAAGCTTTCGGAGTTGATATCCAGTACAGTTATCTGATGTCCCTCGGCATCGAGCATGGCTGCCAACTGAGCTCCTACCCGGCCGCATCCCATAATTACTACTTTCATCTAATTCACTAGCTTTGGGCTGTCGTATCCGACGCGGGCGCTGGTTCCCGGCAGACTATGACGCGGCAAGGAGCATCACG
>JAENJB010000108.1 GCA_016844565.1 Dehalococcoidia bacterium | reverse complement strand
TACCGCCATAAGAGCCTTCAACCTGGCGGAGAGGTACCAGATACCCGTGGTCATTCTCACCGACGAGTACCTGGCCAACTCCTACCAGACAGTGAAGAAATTCGATTTGAGTCAGGTGAAGATTGACCGCGGGCAACTGATATCGGATGAGGAAGCCAGCAGACTGAACGGATACAAGAGACACCAGTTCACGGAGTCGGGCATCTCCCCCAGGCTGATGCCGATGCGAGGGAAAGCTCTGGTGGTGACCGATTCAGATGAGCACGACGAGACCGGCCACACCATTGACGATGCTGTCATGAGAAACCGGATGATGCTCAAACGCCTCAAGAAGAGCGGTGGTCTCAGCGGCGAATTCGCAAAACCTCGCCTCTACATGAAGCCGGATGCTGAGATGACTCTGGTGGGCTGGGGTAGCTCCTTCGGGGCAATCAACGAAGCGGCGCAGATGGTGGAGAAGGAAGGACTCCGCGTCAACGTAATGCAGTTCAATGAAATCTGGCCCTTCCCTGCCCAGGCGGTCACCTCTGCTCTATCCTCAACGAAGAGAAATGTGGTAATTGAAAACAATGCCACGGGCCAACTGAGACGCCTCATAAGGGCGGAGACGGGAATTCTAGCCAGCGGAGGTATTCTCAAGTTCGACGGCCGCCCGTTCTCTCCGAGGCAGATAGCAACCCAGCTAAGAAAGGAGGCGGCATAGACATGGCAAGTATAACTGACTACGGCCCGGCCATGGAGATACAGTGGTGCCCGGGCTGCGGCAACTTCGGCATCCTCACAGCTATGCGGCGCGCCCTTGTCAGTCTCGGTCTCGAGCCATACCAGGTGCTGATGGTTTCCGGCATCGGACAGGCCGGCAAATTCCCGCATTACCTTCATTCCCACGTTCTCAACGGGCTTCACGGCAGAACCCTCCCGGTGGCCACTGCAGCCAAGATTGCCAACCACGAGCTGACCGTTATAGCCGTCGGAGGCGACGGAGATGGCTACGGGGAAGGCGGAAACCATTTCATCAATGCCATGACCCGAAATGTCAACATCACCTACATGGTGCACAACAACCAGGTCTATGCACTGACAAAAGGACAGGCCTCGCCGACCAGCGACCCCGGCTTCGTGACGAAAACTACTCCAGAAGGAGCGTGGGCGTCGCTACGCCCGCTCGCTCTGGCAGTGGCCTGCGACTGCAGCTTCGTGGCGCGCGGCTTCTCGTCCGATATTGAGCACCTTGCCGGCATCATTCAACTGGGCATACAGCACAAGGGTTTTGCCTTCATTGAGGTGCTGCAACCGTGTGTCTCATTCAACCACGTGAATACCTATGACTGGTACCAGAAGAGGGTATACAAGCTGGAGAAGGACTACGACCCAACCAACCGGGTGGCTGCCTTCTCCAAGTCGCTGGAGTGGGGCGAGCGAATACCCATCGGCGTCGTCTACCGCAATGATAGGCCCGTGTACGAGGAACAACTGGGAGCGCTCAAGACGTCGCCATTGGTGAAGCAGGGGCTCGACCCGCAGCAATTTGAGGAACTGCTTGAAGAACTGACGGTGCAGCCTCTTAAACCTCATCGATGACAAAAAAGGCAGTCTTCCCTGGGACAGACTTGATTGAAGATCACGGCGAGGACTTCGACTCCCTGGAGAGGGATTGGAATTCGCTCCTGGAGAGCCGGAAGACGAGCCACGTGTTCTCTACCGCTTTGTGGGGCCGGACCTGGTGGAATTGCCTGGGCAGCGGTGAGCTACACCTTCTTGCCGTACGGAGGGAGAACCGGCTCGCGGGCATCGCCCCCCTGGTGAGGCGCGGGGATTGCCTGACCTTGCTGGGAGACAAGGAGGTGTGTGACTATCTGGACATTGTGTCGGCCCCGGGCGACGAGGAGAGCGTCCTTCGAGCGGCCCTGGGCCTTGCCCGCCAGCACGGATGGATCCTGGACTTCCAACCCCTGCTAGCAGGTTCGCCCTCAGTGACCCTGCTCGGCACGCTGGCAAGCCAGGCAGGATACTCAATACATACTGAACCGCTTGACGTCTCCTATATGATCGATCTGCCGGACTCATGGGAGAGCTATCTGAATGTTCTGCCCACTAAGCACCGCCACGAACTGCGCCGTAAGATGCGCCGGCTGGCCAGCGCCGGAAAGACGGCATTCTTCATCAGCCACGATACCGAAGACTTCCTGCATCTGTTCCGCCAGCAAGCCGACAAAGCGGCTTTTCTCACGCCAGCACGGGAGACTTTCTTCCGGGAGATTATGAGAGAACTCGGGGACAAAGGATGGCTCAAGTTGTATTACCTGGAGCTCGACGGGAAACGGGTGGCCGGGACGCTGTGCTTCGACTACAAGGATGGGTTCTCCCTATATAACAGCGGCTTCGACCCGCTATACGCGGGCCTCAGCCCAGGTCTGATTGCCAAGGCGTGGAGCATCCGCGCAGCTATAGAGATGGGGCGGAAGAGGTTTGATTTCCTGAGAGGCGCAGAGAACTACAAAGCGCACCTGGGAGGGCAGCCGGTAGAGGTCTACAGGTGTGTTCTGGCCAGTCTGACGGGCGGGAGCAAACCGCCCGAGGCGGGCAGATGAGCACCAATGGTAAGTTGCGGGTAGCTTTGCTCAGCCTCCACAGTTGTCCGCTGGGCAGACCGGGTACGCGGGATACGGGGGGAATGAGCATCTACATCAAACAGGTGTCCAGGCATCTGGGGCAGAAGGGCATCGCAGTGGATGTCTTCACGAGCCACCAGGAACCGGAGGAACCCGCGCCCATGGAACTGGGAGAGAACGTCCGGCTCATACACCTGCCCTCAGAAGCGCCGCAGCCAGGCGGGAAGCTGGGCTTGTACCCTCATCTGTCGGACCTGGCCTGCGCGGCACACACCTTTGGCAGGGAGGCAGGCCTGCAATACGACCTGGTTCATAGCCATTACTGGCTCTCTGGTCTGGCCGGACAGGTACTGGCAGGATGGTGGAAGGTACCTCATATTACTATGCTCCACACCTCCGCCCGGGCCAAGAATCGCGCCCTCGGAAGCGGGGTCGAAACGGAGCTCCGCTCAGAAAGCGAAAGGGAAATCCTGAGCACCGCCGACCTCATAGTGGCAGCAACAAAAAGGGAAGAACGAGACCTCGTGGAGCTTTACGACGCCTCCCCGGCCAAAATAGCCATCATCCCCTGCGGAGTGGACATGGAGATGTTCCAGCCCCACCCAAAGGACCGGGCACGCTTAGCCCTGGGACTGAACGCGAGCCGAATCATCCTCTATGTTGGACGACTGGAACCTGAGAAGGGTCTCGACCTGTTGCTGGATGCAGTGGCCTTGATGAAAGACAGAGATGGTCTCACAGTCTTGATACTTGGCGGCGGGGACCAGGACGGCGAAGAAAAGGAGCGGCTCATCCAGCGCTGCCAGGAACTGGGCATAAGTGAGAACATTCGCCTCCAGGATGCGGTGGAGCACCGCCGGATGCCCATCTACTACAGCGCCGCCGATGTCTGTGTCCTGCCTTCTTGCTACGAGACCTTTGGGCTGGCAACTCTGGAGGCCATGGCCTGCGGCATACCGGTCATCGCCTGCAGGGTCGGCGTCATGGCCGAGCTCGCTGGCAATGAAGGGACCATAGTTTTGGAAGAACGCTCGCCGGAGGCCCTGGCTGCTATCTTGAGAAAGACCCTCCGGGACACGGTTTTCCTGGAGAATATGGTAGCCCGGATACGGCATTCGGTGATAGAGATGAGCTGGGAGTCCGTATCAGACCGAATAGTGACAGAGTATGAGAGGCTAGTCGATGACAGACAGCATTCTGGTAGTCAGTCCGCATCCGGATGACGCCGAGTTCGGCGCCGCAGGCACCATCGCCAAATGGCGAGGTCAGGGACGCGATATCTATCTGGTCGTATGCACCAACGGGGACAAAGGAAGCAACAATCCCAAAATGACCTCAACGAATCTGGCCGTGACCAGGCATGAGGAGCAAGAGGCAGCCGCCAAGATACTCGGCATAAAAAAGGTAGTGTTTCTGGACTACCCTGACGGCGGCCTGGAGGACACGCCCGAGTTTCGGGGAAAGCTGGTCCGCCTCATCCGGCTCTTCAAGCCGGGCATTGTCGCCGCTCCAGACCCGTACCGAAGGTACCTCAGCCACCGCGACCACCGCATCGGCGGCATGGTAGCCCTCGACGCCGTCTTCCCGTACGCCAGGGACAGGCTCTCCTACCCGGAGCATGCCGCCAGCGGGCTTGAACCGCACAAAGTGAGGGAAGTGTACCTCTGGAGACCTGAGACACCCAATCTCCACGTTGACATAAGGGATACCTTCGAGCAGAAACTCAAAGCCCTCCTTTGCCACAGGAGCCAGGTCGGCACTGATGCCGACGCCGTTGAGAACCGGGTCCGGCAGCGGGCAGCCGACCTGGGAGGAGAGAAGGGTATCGCCCTGGCCGAGGCCTTCTACCGCCTGGAACTGCCCTTATAGCGGAGGCGCTGGCCCAGCCTGGTGTCCTCGATTTCGTATCCCAGCTCAGCCATTCTTTGACGCATCAGGTCAGCCTCGGCCCACCTCTGTTGCCGTCTGGCCTCATCCCGCTTCCGAAGTAGCTCAACCACCTCTTCCGGCGGTGCCGGCTGGCGCTCACTGGGAACGAGACTCTCAACCGGCGCACCATAGCATTCAGCTTCAGGAGGAGGAGAGTGATATGCTCCCAGCTTGTCCAGAGGAAAGATGGAGCCGTCCGGGTAGACTGACGCCGAACCCGAGGAGACAATGGTC
>JAENJB010000015.1 GCA_016844565.1 Dehalococcoidia bacterium | reverse complement strand
TCCTCGGGTGTCCCTCGAAGGCAGGGTGGTCATTGTCACCGATGATGGAGTAGCCACCGGTGCTACAGCTATGGTGGCGCTCTGGGCGGTCAGGCAGGAGCATCCTCGAAGGCTGGTAGCGGCGATGCCTGTCGGGGCGGAGGACTCGGTGGTGCATCTGGCGCGGGAGGCTGACGAAATGGTGTGCCTGCGGGTTCCCCCGTCCTTCTACGCGGTGGGGCAGTTCTACAGCCGCTTTGAGCAGCTGGAGGATGAGGATGTCCTTCAGATACTGAGTGAGGAAGGGGAGAAGAAAGAGACACTGAAGTCGAAGCGGGAGTAGGCGGTTTGAGGCGGCGGGAGTGTGTGGAACTTCTCCATGGAACAAGAGATGGAAACGGAGCCGGGCACCCTCGGTAAGGTGGCGTAGCTGGCCCGGGGACAGGTTTCTCAAGTACCTGGACCGGCATGGGCTAAACAAAGAGACAGTCACACGAGCTTATCGAGTTGAGCAATGTCCTCTGCAGTTAGCTTCCAGGTTGCCGCCGCCGCATTGGCAGACAGTTGTGCCGGGCTCATGGCTCCGGCGATTACGGAGCCCAGCCAGGGATGCGAGAGCAGCCAGGCTATGGCAAGCTCGGCAACGTTGTGGCCGCGCTCCTTAGAGAAGAGTTCGAGTTTGGTCAGCTTGCCAAAGTTGGCCTCGGTAGCGATGTCGGCATAGATTGACGGTGGGCTTGCCAGGCGCGACCCAGGTGGTATTCGCTGGCCCGGGGGGTATTTCCCGGTGAGGAAACCGCTGGCCAGCGGCCCCCACGGTATTATCCCGATGCCATGGCCCAAGCAGCATGGGACCAACTCCCGCTCGATGCTGCGGTCGAGCAGGTTATATTTCGATTGCACTGCGATGAAGGATTCCACGTTGAGCTGCCTGGAGGTCCACAAGGCATCGGCGAGCTGCCATCCGGTGAAGTTGGAGCACGCGATATAGCGCACCTTGCCGGCACGGACCATGTCATTCATGGCGCGCAGGGTTTCCTCTATAGGAGTCTGCGGGTCGGGGTGGTGGAAGTAGTAAAGGTCAATATAATCGGTGTCGAGACGTTTCAAGCTACCTTCCACTGCTTTCATGATGTAATTGCGCGAGCCTCCTTGCTGGTCGGGAAGAACACCCCTCGGGCCGAACTTGGTGGCGATGATGACCTGAGGGCGTTTCCCCCTTATCGCCTTGCCCACCGCTTCCTCGGAGTGGCCTTGAGAATACGTCTCGGCGGTGTCGATGAAATTGATACCGATATCTAGAGCATGGTTGACAACGCTGATTGAAGTAGGTTCGTCGGCTCGCGCTCCGAAGTTGTTGCCTCCCAGGCCAATCTGCGAGACCTTGAGTCCTGAGTTTCCCAGCCTGCGGTACTCCATGAGGCTCCTCCCTTCAATGTCGGTTGTTGTTCGGCCCTGGCGGTCTCCGTGCATCATACAACAGTTTGCAGGAGCAGCCAAAACGCACGCTATCCGGGGGCTCAGCGGATGAGGATGGAGGTCTTCCCTTCTCCGAACGCTGGTATAATATTTGGTGAACTCTGATACCTCGGGGAAGGACGGTACTTGAGAGAATCTATTGAAGCGGGCAACATGCGTTGGAATGCTGTGCTGCTGGTGGGGCCGACCGGTTCAGGCAAGACTCCGCTCGGGCAATTGTTGGAAGATGGAGGGCTGTGGGGCAGGCGGTGTCTGCACTTCGATTTCGGGGAGGCTTTGCGTGTCTCTGCTGGCCAGCGGACCGGACCGCTTACGGTCGGCGAGCGCGAGGTGGTTGAGACATCGCTGAGATCTGGCAGGCTGCTGGAGGACGAGCATTTCTCAATCGCGGAGAAGCTGCTGGTCGATTACTTGACTTGCCGGAGAGCGAGCCAGGACACCGTGATTGTACTCAACGGTTTACCGCGGCACGTTGGTCAGGCTAAGGGCATAGAGCGAATAGTAGGTGTGCAAACGCTGGTGAGTCTTGAGTGCGGACCTGAGGTGGTGTGGGAGAGGATTCGGACCAATACCGGCGGCGATCGGAGTGGCCGTGGGGACGAGACGCTGGAAGCGGTCAGCCGGCGACTAGAAACGTTCAGGATGAGGACGGCGCCGCTGCTTGAGCACTACCGCTGTCTGGAGGTACCCGTGCTGCATTTGGAAGTAGACGCGAAGTCCACAGCTCAGGAGCTGCGCAAGCAGCTCGATGCCAGGTGGTCGGTGAGGTCGCGATAGCCCCGGCGCTGGCAGCAACTCCGTCCGCAGTCAAGCGAAGGTGGTGAACTTCTCTCTTCTGGCCTTGCAGATGGGGCATTCGTCAGGTATGTCTCCCTCGTAGGTCCAGCCGCAGACGCCGCATACTTGAATCGGGCCAAGAGGGGCATCGCGTTTGGTGGAATCGAGAGCCGTCTTGGCTTTTTGAAACAGCGCGGCGTGGGTCTTCTCACCTGAGAGAGCGTACTGGAAGCTCTGTTGCGCGCCATTCTCTCTCTGGAACCTGGCGGTCTCGAGAAATGTAGGATACATTTCAGTGATTTCGTACGTTTCGCCGTTGATCCCGCCCTGAAGGTTCTGGGAGGTGGTGCCGAGACCGAATACCGCCATTGACGCACACAATGAGTCGCCAAGCTGGCTGCCTAACTCGCGAAAGTGTCCGGTTGCGTGAACGATTTCGGCTGAGGAGATGGCGCGGAACAACCGGGCTATGTTGGGAAAGCCCTCCCGCTGGGCCACGTCTGCCCATATCTTGTACCGCATGTGAGCCATGGACTCTCCACCGTGGGCGTTGCGCAGGTTGCCAGCTGTTATTGCATGCATCTCTAACTCCTCTTGCGCGGTGAGTTGAAATCCTTCCCGCGGATGCTATGACTTTAGCACACCAGGGGATGACGGTTCAATGTGTAGTCGTACGTATTTGTTATTCGCCAGGCCTACGTATTCCCGGGTGAGGGCGCACCCTTTTGGGCTACGATGCCGGCGATGGCTTTCCGCCCTTCGACGATGCCTTCACGGTAGCGGAGGCATCTGAAGTCGCGGAACAGATCAAGCAGCTCGTTGTGTTTGAGGAGGTGGGCCGGGTTTCTCGGTCTGCCGAATTGGACTTGGTCGATGATGAATGTCTCATAGACTACCACTCCGCCCGCTTTGAGCCCGTCCTTGATTTGAGGAATGAGGGAGCGCTGAAGGTAGTGGAAGCAGACTATCACATCGTAGGTGTTCTGCGGGATGACGTAGCCTCTCTCGATGTCAGTGATGGTGGCCCGAATACTGATTCCGGCTTGCTGAGCCGCTTTCAGGGCACTGGCTACGGCGTCGGTGGAAATATCGACGCCTTCGACCTCGAAGCCGTGGGTGGCCAGGAAGATGGCGTTCTGTCCCTCGCCCATGGCGATATCGAGCGCGCGTCCTAGCGGCAAGAGGTCGATGTTGTCTATCAGGAACCGGGCTGGTTGCGCGGTGTGGTCGTGGCCTTCAAGCACTGAACAATCTCCTCAGACTTCTCTGCTGTCGCAGCCGGTGCGATTTTTCGTCTGGCATGGTGGCAGCCCTTCAATCTGCTGATAGTAAATGTAAGGATTATAGCGCAAAAGGGCTGTGAACTCCTGGTATGGAAGTGCAACGGACGCCGTCATTTGACAAGGGGAAGTTCAAAGTGGTATTTTGCGAACCAGCCGCATAGCGGCACCCCGGCCGATGTTTGCGCCTATGAGGAGGACGTGTGAGATGACCAAGTTGGCTTGTGGCATATTGGGGTTGTTTATGGTTCTTGTTCTGGTGCTGTCTGCTTGCGCCGCGCCGCAGTCACCTGCTCCTGTACCTGCACCGGCGCCGACACCGTCGACCGCACCGGCCGCACCGGCGGTTGGCACAGGCACTGCTCAGCAGCTAGTGATAGAGGCGGCTAAGAAAGAGGGGGAGGTGGTGATCTGGTCGAACACGGCTGCCGATCTGGACGTCATCAGGAGACAGTTCAATGAGAAGTATCCGTTCCTGAAGCTGACGGTATGGGATGCCAGATCCGCTGAGATTACGGTCAAGCTGGCGGAGGAGGCCAAGGCGGGCAAGTTCACACCGGATCTCATCTCGACCAGCATTAACGACACAGTGGATTTGATGAATCTGGGAATTCTGCAAGACTACAGTTGGCCGGCCGCCACCCAGAAATGGACCGACCAGCCCAAACACAACTTCTACCGCTCCTACATCACGAACCTCAAGGTAATGGCGTATAACACCAATCTGCTTCCGAAGGCTGATGCCCCAAAGACATGGGACGACCTGAAGGACCAGAGATGGCGTGGGAAGGCAATGATCTCCAGTTCCGGGGACGTGAATCCTCTCTTTATGGCCTTGATCTGGGGTGCGGGGGGGAAGCTGGACTGGGACAAGTCGGAGAGCTATTGGAGGACCGTGATCCAGAATGCTCGCCCTCTGGTCCAGCGTGGCTATCCGATAGAGCTGATCGCCGCGGGGGAGGCCGCCCTCTTCATCTCCGCGGCGTCGATCACCACCCAGATCATGATTGACCGGGGGGCGCCCGTTGACTATGCGCCCGTGTCGCCGGTTATGTCGACCCCCTTCTCCATATCAGTGCTGAAGAACAATCCGCATCCGAACGCTACCAGGCTCTTCCTGGAGAACCTGACCTCGCCTGAGGGTCTGCTGGTGTGGTCGGAGGCTTTCCGCTCGCTGGTCTTCGATCCTGAGGTGGCGAAGCGCTCCAGGATTCACAAGATAGTCGCCGACCGGAAGGTGGAGTCCATCCTCATACCGGTTGAGGCGATGACCACGGAGAATCTCAGGCGGTCAGCCTCATTCTGGCAGAAAGAGCTGGGAGTCCGGGGATAGGGAAACGCACAATTGGTAGCGGGTGGTGGTAAATGGCACCGGGGGATGCGGCTTCGCGGGGGTTCAGCCGCAGGTAGCGCAGCTAGAAGAAGAACAACTGCTGCATCCGGAGCCGCCGCCAGCCACCGGCGTCGATGATCCATCGGCGCCTCTTGAGAAAGAGGCGAAACTCGACACCGCTCGTTTGGTCGGCTTCCGGCATCGCGGACAGGCCACCGATTCGCCGGCTGAGGCCAGCGGTCTCAATAGCTCAAACCGGTGCTGGCAGCCGGGGCAACAGTACTCGTAAATGGGCATTTGCGTCTCTCTATAAGTTTACCGGTGGAGCGGGACGCAAGTCAAATCTGGTGGACTACCTGGCCGCCTATGATGGTCATTTCGACCTGAACGGCTCTCATCTCTTCGGGTGGCAAATGGGTAGGGTCGGCGCTGAGCACTACCAAGTCGGCCAGCCTGCCGGTGCAGAGGGATCCTTTCTCCTCTTCGTCGAATGAAGCGTATGCCGGGCTTATCGTGTATATCCTGAGGGCTTGGAGTGGGGAGACTCTTTCACCCGGCACAACAGTCTGGCCTTCTTCCGTTCGCCGGGTGACGGCGGCGTACATGCCGACCAGCGGGTTGTTGTCTGCGACGGGGGAGTCGGAGCTGCCCGCCAAGTGCAAACCGGCCCGCAGGAAAGAGCGAAAGCGGTAGAGCCATGGTCTCTGGGTACTCTCGACGTCCGCCAGGTATCTGTCGCCGCTGAAGTAGACGAAGGGCGGTTGGCTGACCACCACAGCTTCGAGGCGGACTAGACTGTCCAGCAGTACGGGCGGACAGACCGAGCAGTGCTCCACCCGGGGTCGTTTGCCCCGGCCCGCGCCTTGGGCGTGCGAGACATCTAGAGCGGTGATTGCCGCTTCGATGTCTTCCTCCTCGATGGCATGCAGGGCGACCTGGAAGCCGGCTCGGTTTGCCTGGAGCACCTGGCGGGTTAGCTCCTCCTGGGGAGGATTGAGCCGGCCGGTGGTCCGGTCGACCACAATCTTTACCGCGCCCAAGCGCAGGTGCTGGTCCCCGCTACGGAAGGCCAGTCCGGAGGCGGTGAACTGATCCAGGGCTTCGAAGCCGGGCATCATGGAAATCCTGCTTCGAATGGCGCCATGTTCCTTCAGCCTCTGGAAAGTTTGCCATTGGGAGAGGTCATTGGTTACCGACGCATCCTGAAATGTGGTGATGCCGCGAGAAAGATTAAGGTGGTTGGCAAGCCTCACGCCCCAGCGCAACTTCTCTTCGGCGAGCGGCGGTATGATAGCTTCGACTAGCCCGTTCATTTGGAAGAGTAGTCCTGTCGGTTCCCCCGAGTCAATCTCGCGGTCGATGAGTCCTCCTGGAGGGTCTTCGGTCTCGGAGCCAATGCTGGCCATGGAGAGGGCCAGGGTGTTCAGCACGCAGGCGCGGCCGGTGCGGTGGAGCAGCCTCACCGGGTGGGTGGTGGTAGCTTTGTCGAGGTCCTGGCGCGCAGGGTGGCGTTTTTCTGTCAGGCGGGACTCGTCGTAGCCAACGGCGGTGATCCAGTTGCCCGGTTGTGTGCGGGCGGCGGACGCCTTGATGGTCTCCACGATTCCGCCGATGCTGTGTACGGAAGCGGGGCTGGAGTCGATGCTGAGCAGCCTCCGCACCAGGGAGAAGAAATGGCAGTGGGCGTCATTGAAACCCGGGACGACGGTCCTGCCCTGGCAGTCGATGACGCGACTGCTGGGGCCGCAGAAGGTTGAGACGTCGCCCGGCGATCCCAGCCCGAGAACCCTTCCGTCTTTGATAGCTACCAGGGCTGCTCTCGGCTTTCTGCGGTCCATCGTGAGCACGTTGGCATTGCAGAGGACCAGGTCTGCATCGGAACTGGGAGCCATCGGTTTCTACGCGCGGTAGAGCTTGTCGAAGAAGCCTTCCTCGTCCAACTCCCGTGTATAGTGGAGGTCCCACATCGACAAGGGATTCAGGCTCTTGACCTCGGGATGCAGGATGAGCGCGGCCTGGTAGACGTTCTGGATTGCCTGCGTCGTAGGGTACAGTTTCTTATCCATGAGTTCCACGCTGTCATTGTAGAGGTGCTCTATGAGTTCATCGTCGTCGAGTTGGAGCCTGGTGCTTTTGCCCAGCCTGGCTTTCATGACGCTGAAGGCTTCCTTCTTATCCGTCCTGAACCGGTGGATACCGGCGGAGAGGGTCTGGACCACTCGCTTTACAAGGTCGCCGTTTTCTTTGGCGAAGGGCGACATGGTGCACACAGTCATGCCGCAGACCATGGGCACGGCCGGCGTCTCCAGGACCCTTAGCCCCATCCTGCGGGCGCGGAGGTCAAAAGGGGAACTCAGCAGCGCGGCGTCAATCTTCCTGTCATAGATGGCTTGAAGCTCGGCCATATCGTTCCCTTCGATGGGAACGACCTCGACGTCCTTTGCCAAGTCGAGTCCGGCCTGCATGGCACATAGCCGCTTGGTGAGAGATGGATGGCTGTCGCGGGCGGGTCCAAAAGTTATCCGCTTGCCCTTCATGTCCTTGAGCGAGTTGATGCCAGGCTGCCAGGTCACCAGCCTGTCCAGCGACCAGTTGGTTGCCTGGGCCATGTAGATGAGGGGGACTCCCTTCACCCGGTCGGACATAGGGACGATGTGGTTGCCGATGATGAACTGAATCTCGCCCCGCAAGAGGAGATCCTCCGCTATTTCGGATGTCTGCGCCAGGCTCAACTCTGCCTCCAGTCCGAACTGCTGGTAGAGTTTGTGCTCCTGGATAATCGAGATCACGGGTAGCTGGTAGCCGCTGGGACGGTAAGCGAGTTTGGTCTTAAGCATCGTTGCTCCTCTCCTTTTTTGTAGCGCTTCACCTTAAACTTGGTACGCTTTTATAGCACAAAGGCACCAGCAACACAATGGGAGATTGTGTTCCGATCTCTCATTCCTGCTATGTTCTTGATGCTTTCTGTGTTATAATGGGCGACGCTTTTGACCCGGCACGATATTGACTGAGGCAAGGTTGCTTACTGGAGGTACTTTGTTGCGCGACTATGAGTTGGTCCTGATAGTGAAGCCTGAGGTGCAGGAAGAGGGCGTGAAGGTTATTCTCGACAAGGTCGGCCAGACGATGGCAGCCCGTGGGGGCAGCATAGACGAGACAACCCCGTGGGGCAAGCGAAGGCTGGCCTACCCCGTGAAACACTATCGGGAGGGAAACTACGTCTTGTTGAAATGTAAGCTGTCCCCGGACTCGGTCGGTGACATTGAGACAAGCCTCAAACTTTCTGACGACGTGTTGCGCCACATGCTATCGAGGGCTTGAGGGAGATAATCGTCTCTCCTCTGCAGGGGGGAAAGGAGTTTCAGGTCAATGGCTTATCTTAACAGAGTGATGATTATCGGGAATGTGGGGACGGACCCTGAAATGCGTTTTACTCCCAACGGCAATCCAGTGACCTCCTTTAGTGTCGCTACTAACCGCACTTATAATACCCCAGAAGGAGTGAAGAAAGAGGAGACTGAGTGGTTCTCCGTGGTGACCTGGAACAAGCTGGCGGAGAACTGCAACCAGTTTCTGGGAAAGGGGAGGCGGGTCTATGTGGAGGGCAGGCTGCGCACTCGCAGCTGGGAGGGTCAGGATGGCCAGAAGCACTACAGGACCGAGGTCATAGCCAACCAGGTGTTGTTTCTTGATAGAGAGGTGGCTTTGCGGACTCCTTCTGAGGCGACGCCGGAGGAGGGCCAGCCGGAAGAGGTAATCCCCTAGCGCGGATGAGGTGGGACCTAATCCCCGCTAGTTAGTGAGAAGGAGAAAATGCCTAGACTTGTAAAGCCCTATAAAAAGAGAGAAGGGACTGGGAGGCCGACTAGTGGAAGGCCGAGTACTGGAAGGCCGGGTGGTGGAAGGTACGTACGGAAGAAGCGTCCTTGTCCGTTCTGTGTTGAAAAAGGCAAGGTGATAAGCTATAGGGATGTTGCCGGTTTGCGGCGGTTCATGTCGGAGCAGGGCAAGATCGAGCCCCGCCGCCGCACCAGCGCCTGTGCGAGACATCAGCGTGTCATTTCCGCAGCCATAAAGAAGGGACGTTCTCTGGCCTTGCTGCCTTATACGGGGACTCATCTCCGCGTATTCGGAACCGCTGAGTTCGCCCCCGCACCAGAGCGGCCAGCGCCGGCGCCTCCGGCCCTGCCACAGACCCAGCCGCAGCAAGCATCCTCCTGAACTATTGAAGTCCCACGCTGCGGGAGGGCGCAGGGAAACAGCCAGATTGACGCTCTTGGAGGGCGTTAAGTATAATCGGCGATAATTCTAGCAAGGAGCACTCAACTGCCGAAGAGAACTTATCAACCGAAAGTCCTTCACCGCCAGCGGATTCATGGTTTTCGTGCGCGAATGAGCACTCGGGGCGGCATTAAGGTCTTGAAAGCCAGGCGTAACAAGGGCCGGCGCAAACTTGCGGTCAGCCGTTGACGGATGGCGATTCGCTCTCCCTGACGGCGATGGTGCTGGAAGGTGGGAAAGGCCGTTTCGTTTTCTTGTCCTTGACTAGAAGGGCTGACTTCGCCAGAGTCTACCGCGAGGGTAGATCGTGGGCTAACGGCCTGCTGGTACTGAGAGCGATGAATAATGGCTTGCCCTGTAATCGGTATGGGTTGGTGGTAAGCAAGAGTGTTGGTGGGGCGGTGGTGCGCAACCGTATGAAACGCCGGCTGCGGGAGTCCCTGCGGGTGATGTCTCTGCGCCAGGGATGGGATGTCGTCTGTATTGCCCGGTCAGGGTCAGCCTTGGCCAACTATCCACGGTTGAAGCAGGCTCTGGACGAATTGCTGGTAAGAGCCCGTTTTCTGGAGCGAAGACTGTGAAGGAACTGGCCCTGGGATTGATCAGGGTTTACCAGAACACGATTTCAAGAGCTACGCCTTCTTCCTGCCGCTACCTGCCCTCTTGCTCGCAATACGGCTACGAAGCCATCAAAAAGTTCGGCCTATTGAAGGGCGGGGTGCTGACGGTCATGAGGCTGTGTCGGTGCCATCCGCTTTCCGGCGGTGGCTACGACCCGGTGCCCTAGTGGGCAGCTCTGGAGGTAGACAAGCCAGATGAGGTATTCACTCGTTGCGTTTCCACTCCTGATTGGCATTCTGATTGCTGGCTGCGCCGGTCCGTCGGCGGTGTCGTCGGGAGGGACTGTCTCCGGTAACACGCTGTATTTCGTGTCATCGAGCGGCTCGCTGGTGGCGATGGACGCGTCTAATGGGAACAGGCTCTGGAGCCTGGCGCTGGAGGGGTTGCAGCCTCGGGCTACCGGTGGGGCGTGCTCAGGCCCGGTTACGGTAACGCCGGCGGTGTATGGAGCTCCTCAGGTCGATGGAGACCGCATATATGCTGCCGGCTACAGCGGTCTGCTCTATGCGGTGAACGCCACTACCAGGACAGTGGCCTGGAGGTATCCCAGGGAGGGCAGAGTGGGTTCCCTGGTGGGCAGCCCGGTGATAGTTGATGGGAATGTGTTTATCGGGTCGTCAGATGGGAAGGTCTACATGTTGGATGGGGTGATGGGTGAGGTACTGGGGGAGTTCAGCACCGGTGGCAAGGTCTGGGCGACAGTGGCTGTTGCCGATGGCATTCTCTATGTTGGCTCTTTTGACAAGAAGGCATACGCTTTCAATATTGCCACTAAAGAGAAGATGTGGGAATTCGAGACCGGTGGCGCAGTGGCTGCCAGCCCGGTTGCTTACGAGGGGCTGGTGTACGCGGGTTCTTTCGACAGGGACCTCTATGCTGTGGGCGCGAAAGATGGCATGGAGAAGTGGCGCTTCAGTGCTGGAAACTGGTACTGGGGCCGGCCGGTAGCCCACAAAGGCGTCGTCTATGTGCCTTCGCTCGATCACAATGTATATGCGCTGAGAGCTGCCAGCGGAGAGAAGCTGGCCGAGTTTGACGGTGGTTCGCCCGTCTCATCTTCGCCGGTCGTCGTTGGCGATAACGTTGTGTTCGCTACTGAAAAAGGTACTGTCTATCTCATCGATACCGGGACCATGGGCTGGAGGAAACTGTACCAGACGGTTGGTCACATAAGGTCTCCGCTCTTCGCCAGGAATGGAGTGGTGTATGTGCAGACTCAGGATAGAAACCTCCATGCCGTGGAAGCTCAGAGCGGCAACAAGCTGTGGGCGGTCCAGACAAACTAGCTAGGGGTGAATAGAAGAGTTGTTGGAGATCTGGAACACCCTTATCCAGGAGCCAATGATAAACACGCTGGTGGTCCTGTACAGCGTGTTGTTTGGCAACTTCGGCGTTGCCATAGCAGTGTTCACTATGCTGGTGCGTTTGGTGATGTTGCCGCTTACCTTGAGGCAGTTGAGGTCCTCCAAGGCCATGTCGGACCTTCAGCCGAAGATTAAGGAGCTTCAGAAGAAGTATGCCAAGAGTAAGGACAAGCTCTCCCAGGAGATGATGAAGGCATACAAAGAGGCGGGGGTGAATCCGCTGGGCTGTCTTGGTCCAATGGTGATTCAGCTTCCCATCTGGATTGCCTTGTACCAGTCTGTTGTCGGGGTACTGGCCACTACGCCGGAGCAGTTACTCAACCTCTCCCAGCGGCTTTACTCATGGCCAATAGTGTATCAGGCTATACCCTTGAAGGAGGACTTCCTCTGGCTGAACTTGGCCAATCCGGACCCCTACTACGTGTTACCTGTGCTGGTGGGAGCCACCATGTGGGTACAGCAGAAAATGGTCTCTGGCCCGGGGATGGACCCCCGCCAGCAACAGATGAACAGTATGATGCTCTGGATGATGCCCGTGATGTTCGCGTTCTTCACGCTACAATTCCCGAGCGGACTGGCTATCTACTGGGTAGTGTCGAACGTGGTGGGCATTGTGGTCCAGTATTTCGTCACCGGCTGGGGCCACCTACTACCTCGGGCGCCGGTTGCGGTTCCTTCTAAGACTGAGACTCCTGCGGGAGGGTCCAGGAAACGATTAACCTGATGGCTGCAACGCAGGCGGTACATTCCCGGGAAGGAGACACTTAATGGAAACACTAGAGATTAGCGGAAAGACGGTTAGGGAAGCTGTCAAGAAGGCCCTTAAGCAGCTGGGCTTGACTGAAGAGCAGGTAGAAGTCACAGTATTGAAGAAGGGTAGGCCCGGGTTGCTGGGTTTGGGTGTGGAGGAGGCTGTCGTACGGGTTGAGAGGCTTGCCCCGGTGGTGGCGCCTGGTGTGGAGGAGGTGGGTGACGTGGCCTTGGAAGTGGTGGGCGAGTTGGTATCTCTGATGGGAATATCTGCCAGAGTCGAGGCCGGGGAGTCGCAAGGGGAAGGGGAGGAGGAGAGCGGCAAGCTCCTGGTTGACATCAAGGGGGATGACCTGGGTCTTCTTATCGGGCGGCGGGGGCAGACGCTGGCATCGCTGCAATACATAGCGCGGCTGATTGTATCGAAGCGGCTTGGTGCCCGCCAGTCGCTGACTGTCGATATCGAAGGGTATAAGGAGCGTCGCTACCGGTCCCTCCAGGCTCTGGCTTTGCGGATGGCAGAACAGGTCAAGGCTACGGGGCGCACTGTTGCGCTGGAGCCGATGCCGGCCGATGAGCGGCGCGTGATTCATCTGGCGCTGGCTGACGACGTGCGAGTTACGAGCGAGAGCTCGGGCGAGGGAGAGGACCGCTACATAGCGATTTCAGTCAGGAGTTAGTGGTCCTCCGTACCCCTGGCCTCAAGGTTTGCCTCTTCCGGACTACTTAACGCCCCACTTGCGCTTCGTTTTCTCAATGAGTTGCGTGCTGAAGTCTATGGACTCAGGGAACTGGTCCATCCATTCATATGGCTTGCAGGCGGTTATCACTGCACAGGAGTTCGAGAACGAATTGGCCGGCTTCTTGACCATCGGGTCCAAGCTGGCAGTCCGATAGTCACGAACGATGTCTATGCTTCTCTCCGGGTTAGTGCGGGTGGAAAGCGCCCAGATGATGTCGGTGGTGTTTGTCACATCTAGGTCTTCGTCGGTCACCACTACAAAACGCCCTCCTATGCCCATTCGTGAGCCTATGTCGAGGGCGGCTAGCCCTGCCTGCTTGGCATGGCCTGCGTATCTTTGCCTTATGGATACGGCTATGAATAGCGTGCCGGGGGACTCGTGGGTCCAGACTCCCCTCACGTCCGGGATGCCGATGGTATTCAACTGGTGATGTATCAGCGAGCTGCGCACCATGGTGTTGAAGTAAGAGTAGCTGTGTGGTGGTCGAGCCGGCGGCGCCCCGGTGAGGATTGGCTTATTGCGGAAGTAGATTCTCTCAATCTCGATGTAGGGCCGCGCCATCTCCTTTGAGGCGTAGTAGCCGGTGAACTCTCCGAAGGGCCCTTCGGTCCTGGTCTTGCCCGGGGGAGACCAGCCAACGAGGACGATTTCACTGTCAGCCGGTATGGGCAGCCCGGTAATCTCTTCTTCGATGACCTGGACGGGCTCCCCGCGGATGGCGCCCAGGAACTGATATTCGTGTGACTTTGTGTGTGGCAGCCTTTGCATGGAAAGGGCGGCCACCAAGAAAAATAGCGGGTGGTGTCCTATGGATAGGGCTACCGGGCAGGGTAGTCCTCTCTCGTGGTATTTCTGCATATCGCTCCAGCCATGTTTGCCCTGTTCAATATAGATGCCGGTGGTCTTCTCGTCGTGGACCTGGACACGGTAGCAGCCAAGGTTGACTTCCCCGGT
>JAENJB010000014.1 GCA_016844565.1 Dehalococcoidia bacterium | reverse complement strand
CCCACCGGGCAGGCGGTCACAACCACCGGGGGCAATCTCAAGGCGCACCACGTAATTCACACCGTCGGGCCCGTATGGCAGGGAGGCCACAGCGAGGAAGCGGAACTCCTGGCCAGCGCCTATAGGGAGAGCCTGAAACTGGCGGTGTCCATGCGGCTGAGAAGCGTTTCCTTCCCTTCCATCAGCACCGGGGCCTACGGATACCCAGTAATAGAGGCAGCAGATATAGCCCTGAAGACCGTAACAGGTTTCCTCCGCCGCGAAGGGTCACCTGAAGAGGTCGTCTTTGTCCTTTTCAGCGAGCCTGTCCACCGGGTCTATGAGCAGACTCTGCAAAGGCTAATGCGGGAGATGAAAGATTAGGTGGAGAAGGCAGGTCACTTCCTGGCCAAACTGCGCCCGTGGGTGACGGTCTGTACCCTCAGCCGGTCCCCCATCAACTCGGTCAGCATGTCCAGAGTAAACCGCCACCCCCAGTTCCCCCCCGCCCTCCCCGGGAGATTCAACCTGGCCTCGCCACCCAGGCCAAGGACATCCTGAAGAGGAATGATGACCGTGTGGGCGCGGCTGGACATGGCGAGATGTATGAAGTCCCAGTTGATATCCTTGCCGTCAGTCCCCAGGTACGTCAGGGCAAAGTTGATTTCCCTTTCGGCCGCCTCCTTCATACGGGTGGTGTCACCCGTTCCCGCACTTCTGAACCAGCCGACCGTGGTGTCATTATCGTGGGTGCCGGTATAGACGACGCAGTTCTCAGGGTAATTGTGAGGCAGCGCCGTTTCATCAGTCGGGTCACCACCAAAGGCAAACTGTAGGACCTTCATCCCGGGGAAGCCAAAACGGTCCCGCATGGCTTCCACCTCCGGCGTAATGACTCCCAGGTCCTCGGCGATGATGGGCAGCCTGCCAAGTTCCTTCTGAACAGCCTCGAAAAACCGGGCGCCCGGCCCCGGCACCCACCGACCGTTGACCGCGGTCCTCTCCGAAGCCGGAATCTCCCAGTACCCCTCGAAACCACGGAAATGGTCCAAACGGATTATATCCACCATCCGGTACGCCGCCTGCAGGCGCTGAATCCACCATTCATAGCCATCATGCTCCATCACATCCCAGCGATAAAGCGGGTTGCCCCACAGCTGTCCGGTCATGCTGAAGTAGTCCGGAGGCACGCCCGCGACTACGGTGGGCCGGCCCTCAACATCCAGATAGAACATCTCCGGGTTAGCCCACACATCGGCGCTGTCGGGAGCCACGAATATGGGCGCATCGCCGATGAGCCTTATCTGGCGCTCATGGCAATACCATCGCAACTCGTCCAACTGCCGGAAAAACTGGAACTGAAGGTACTGGTGGTATCGGATTTCCCCCGCCAGTCTTTGACTCCACTCCCTCAGTGCCTTGCGGCGGCGGTCCCTGATATCCTCCTCCCAGGTGTTCCAGTGAGCCAACCCGTGGGCCTCCCTCAGAGCCAGGAATAAGGCGTAGTCCTCAAGCCAGGTCTTTTCCCGGGCGCAGAAGGCATCGAACTCCCGCCGCATGGCTGGGGAGGCATGCTTCTCGAAATTCTCAAAGGATTTCCTCAGCAGAGGCGTCTTGAACCTGGCTGCAGCTTCCCAGGAAACCTCAGTACTAGGCAGAGACGGGAGATGCTCCAGGTCGGGACCCTCCAGGAGACCATCCGCAGCCAGCTTGTCGAGGCTCAGAAATTGAGGGTTGCCCGCGAAGGCCGAGAGGCACTGGTAGGGAGAATTGCCATATCCTGTGGGGCCCAGCGGCAACATCTGCCACAAGCTCTGACGGCTGCTGGCCAGAAAGTCCGCAAAGCGATAGGCCCCGGACCCCAGATCACCGATTCCACAGGGGCCGGGGAGTGAGGTCAAATGTAGAAGGATGCCGCTGGCTCGAGGAAACTCCAGATTGCCGCGCAATACAAATCCCCCTTGTAGATAAAGCGTAGTTTAACGCCGAAGGATTCGATTGGCAAACGTGAGATCCTCACAACGTCATTGCGAGCCCATTCAGACCTGTCGGGAGGGCGAAGCAATCTCGATGCCCCTGCGTCGCTGTGAGATTGCTTCGGGCTTCGCCCTCGCAATGACAACGAGATAGATGTGCTCCCTCCAGGAGAGAGGAGACTCTTTCGGAGCACCTGCGTTGACGGCCTGCCCACCTATTGTCTAAAATACGCAATCTGACCGTGTTCTCTGAATGCGATGAAAAAGGGCGCCTTCACATTTGTTTTGCACAGCCACATCCCTTACTGCCGGAAAGCGGGGCAATGGCCACACGGGGAAGAGTGGCTCCATGAGAGCTTGTCCGAGAGCTACCTACCCCTGCTCAATGCCCTGTACGACCTCCGCGACGAAGGCTGCCCGTTCAAGCTGACCCTCGGTCTGACCCCGGTGCTGGTCGAGCAGATCGCTGACCCCCTCATCCTCGACCATTTCCGCACCTTCGTCGCCGACAAGATAGACCGCGCCCATTCGGACATATCGCGCTTCAAGAAGCTCCAGCAGCCGCACCTCGTCAATCTGGCCGGGTTCTACCTCAACTACTATCAGGGGGTGCTCCGGTCCTTTGAAGAGAGATTTCAGGGCGACCTGGTCGGGGCCTTCAAGAGACTCCAGAACGAGGGACACCTAGAGATACTGACCAGCGCCGCCACCCACGGCTACCTGCCCCTCCTGGAGCGGGACTCCTCCATCTACGGCCAATTGAAGGTCGGCGCGGAGGCCTACCAGCATCACTTCGGCAGACCGCCGCGCGCCGCCTGGCTTCCCGAGTGCGGCTACCGCCCCGGCTTCTGGGCCTCAAGAGAAGGCAAGCCCTACATCAAGCCGGGCCTCGAACGGCATCTGGCGGACCTCGGCATACGGTTGTTCTTCAGCGAAACCCATACGGTCGAGGGCGGGACCCCCATCGGCAAAGCCACGGACGCCGTACATGGCCCCTATGGCAACATACCCAGACGGCAGGTGGCCCGCCCCCTGGCCTACAAAGAGCCTACTGCCAAGACCACCTATCTCCCTTACTGGGTCCAGACACCCGAGGTGGCGGTGCTGGGCAGAAACAACCGCACCGGCATGCAGGTCTGGTCGGCTGACTGGGGATACCCCGGCGACTTCGACTACCGCGAGTTCCACAAGAAGGATGGGACCTCGGGGTTCCAGTACTGGCGCATAACCGGCGCCAGGCTTGACCTCGCCCACAAGGACTATTACAACCCTGATTGGGCGAGCACCAAGGCCCGCGGGCATGCCGAGCACTACTCCCTCCTGGCAGAGGACCTGCTCGGAGATTTCCATGACCGGAACAACAAGTTCGGCCTTATCGCGGCGGCCTACGACACCGAGCTCTTCGGCCACTGGTGGTTCGAGGGTCTCCAGTGGATGAAGGAGGTGCTCCGACACCTGGCCTATAGCCAGACAGTAGAGCTTACCACCGCCAGCGAGTTCGTTGCTTTGCATCCCCCGGAAGATGTGCTTGCACTTGATGAGGGGTCCTGGGGACAGGGTGGCGACCATTCCACTTGGCTCAACCCCAACACCGAATGGATGTGGCCATCTGTCCACCAGGCAGAGTTGATGATGGAAGAACTGACGGCGGCGCATCCCAACGCCTCAGGAGACCTGGCAGGAATCCTCAACCAGGCGGCCCGGGAGTTGCTGCTCCTCGAGTCCAGCGACTGGCCGTTCCTGATAACCACCGGACAAGCGAAAGAATACGCCACCAACCGGTTCCAGGAGCACCTGTCACGCTTCAACAAGATGGCAGACGTAGCCGCCTCCAGCCAGGTGAACGACGCGGCCCGCAACCTGTGCCGTGAGCTATACGAGTTGGACAACGTGTTCCCCGATATCAACTACCGGGTCTTTGCCAGCAGGGAGCCATGAGCCACCCCGAGAGGCTGGCCCTGGGCGTTGACCTCGGCGGCAGCAAGGTACTGGCCGGGGTAGTGGACTCCAGGGGCAAGATGCTCTCCCGCGACTACAGCGCCACGCTGGCGCATCACGGCCCCGCAGCGGTGGTCCGGGTCCTCACGGAGGCCATGCGCCGGGCTATCGCCGGAGCGAGCATCGAAATCAGTCAAATAGAGGCCATCGGTATAGCCGCCGCCGGCATCTCCGACCCCCGAACAGGCATCCTCCATTCCTCTCCCCACCTCCCCAAGTGGAAGGACGTACCCTTGAGGGACATCATCGAGAGGGAACTGGGGGTGAGGACGGTGCTGGGAAACGACGCCAATGCGGCTGCTCTGGGCGAGTTTTGCTTCGGCGCCGGCAGAGGGGCCCGCAACCTCATCTTTATCACCCTGAGTACGGGTATCGGCGGCGGCATTATCATCGACGGCAAGTTATATGCGGGTGCGTCCGGCGCCGCCGGTGAGGTGGGCCACATGACCATTGATGTCAACGGGCCGCGCTGCGAGTGCGGCAACACGGGCTGCTGGGAGGCGCTGGCGTCGGGGACTGCCCTGGCCAGAGAGGCAAGAAAGAGCATTCGGGAGGGGGCCACGACGGCCATTCTCGAACAGGCCGGGGGCGACATCGAGCAGGTGACCGCTCAGACGGTTCACGCCGCCGCCCTGGCAGGAGATGCTGTGGCCAGGGAGTTGATTGGCCGTACGGCATACTACGCCGGCGTTGGCTTCGCCAACCTGATAAACCTGTTCAACCCCGAACTGGTCATCGTCGGCGGCGGCCTCTCAAACCTGGGCGATATGCTTCTGGTACCAGCCATCAAGGTGGCCGGGGAGAGGGCATTCCAGGCTGCCTTCAAGGCAGCGCGCTTCGTCCCCGCTCAGCTCGGGGACACCTCGGGCGTGGTGGGAGCGGCCGCTCTCGCACTTGGAGGTGGTTCATCCCCCCTTGAGGGGGGAAGAACAGGTTAGGGGTGAACGGCGCCCCCTCACCTTAATCCTCTCCCTCAAGGGGAGAGGAAACTGTTGGATATCAATACTTGGAGCCCCCCAACTCCTCCATCTTGCCAGTCACGGTGAACACCACCCTCTCACATATGTTGGTTGCCCGGTCGGCGGCGCGCTCCAGGTTGTGGGCCACCCAGGTGAGACGGGTCGCCCGGTTGATGGTCTTCGGGTCAACCATCATGAAGGTGAGGAGCTCACGAAAGACCTGGTCATGGAGACCGTCAACGACGCCATCCATGCTGGCGACTTTCTTCGCCAGCTCGACATCGCGCCTGATGAAAGACTGGATGCTCTGGCTGATCATCTCGGAGGTCAGTTCGGCCATCCGCGGGATATCAATCAAGGGCTTGAGGGGCGGTTCATCGCCGATCATGATGACAATCCTCGCAATCCCGTCGGCGTAGTCGCCGATCCGCTCCAGCTCCGTAATGATATTGAGTATAGCCACAATGATGCGCAGGTCACCGGCCACCGGATGCTGGGCGGACATAAGCTCAATGCACCTGTCTTCGACGGCAAACCGCCGCTCATCGATCTTCGCATCATCGGCGATGATGTGATGCGCCTGGGTCAGATCGCGCCTTTTCAACGATTCGACGGCCCGGTCTATCGCTCTGGCGACCATTCCGGACATCTCCAGAACATCGTTTTGAATCTCGTGCAGAGTTTTCTGAAAAGCGTCACTTGTTTCCATAGATTGTCACCTCCCCACTAGTTTGGGAACACCACTGCCGGGAAGCTACCTCGAACTCCTCCGGCGCCTCACCCCTGGCTCATGAGAATATCGGTTTGAGCACCCAGGCAAAGACGAAGCCAAGCACGCCGCAGACAGGAAAAGTGAGAAGCCACGTCAGGACGATTTCCCTGGTTACACCCCATCTCACCGCCGAAAACCTCCGGGTACTTCCCACCCCCATTATGGCCGTGTTGATGGCGTGAGTGGTGCTCAGAGGTATGCCCAGTGAAGAGGCCAGCAGAATGGCGAAACTGGCCGAGCTTTCGGCGGCGAAGCCGTTCACCGGTTCCAGCTTGGTAAGCCCGAAGCCCATTGTCCTCATAATGCGCCATCCGCCCAGACCGGTCCCTATCCCCATGACCACACCGCAGAGAAGAATGGTGACTGAATGACATGAAAGCCGCCGAAAGTATCTGAAGACGGCCAAAAGTGGTCTTTATGGCAGTGAGAGCGACATGGAAAAACAGGCGGTAGATGACTGTCATAACCAGGAAGGCGAGCAGAAAACCGAGGACAGGCGAAAGCCCCAGACCGATAAGGACTTTCTGCCAGCCTGACCACAGCAGCACCGACGGCCCGGCTGCGGCCAGCCCCGCCCCGGCCAGGCCAGCCACCAGCGCGTGGCTCTCGCTGGTCGGCAGACCCCACCGCCACGCTACTGTGCTCCAGATGACGATGGCGAGCATGGCCGCCGCCACCGTGTGCAGGCCCAGCGCCTCAGGCTTGACGATTCCCTTGCCGATGGTGGCCGCTACTGCCGTCCCGGTGGCCAGCGCTCCCACGATATTTAGGGTCGCGGCCATGGCCACCGCCTGATAAGGGGAAAGGACACGGGTGGAGACCACCGTAGCGATGGCATTAGGAGCATCTGTCCAGCCGTTGACAAACTCGGCTGCCAGAACGAGAAGCAGTACTATGACCAGGGCGGCGCTTATCTCCAAAGCGACGCCTCAAATGGGACGATGCGGCGGCGCAGACACAGGGGCTCAGGCATACTTAAGGGCCACGCCTTCCAGGATGTTAGCCACATCTTCACACCTGTCTATGGCAGTTTCCATGTGCTCATAAATCTCGCGCCACTTGATCAGATAAGCAAAATCCTTCGAGTCGGCAAAAAGCTCCGCCAGCGCCGAGCGATAAACACTGTCTCCGGTATTCTCAAGGCGGTTAATCTCCACACACCGCCTGAGAAGGCGCTTCCGGTCAATCCGGTCATGTATCTCAGCGACAGCCTTTTCCATCTCAGACACCGCCTGTACGACGATGTCGGCCAGCTCCTTTGCCCTTTCCGTGGGCCGGTCCACCTTGTAGAGCAGCATAGTGTCGGCGGCCGAGTGGATGAAGTCAGTCACATCATCCAGGGAATGGGCCAGATGAGCGATGTCCTCCCGGTCGAACGGGGTCACGAAAGTCTGATGCAACTGGGCGATAATCTGATGGGCAATAGCATCCCCTTGATGCTCCAGATCGGTAATTATGTCAACCCTCTCCTTGATATTCTCCCAGACATGCACCATATCTCTGAGCTGCTGGGCTATCTTCACGGCATTCTGAGCACTCTGCTCAAAAAGGGCGGAGAACTTCTTCTCCCTGGGGATGAGGGACAGCTTGAACAACGCAAGGCCTCCTTTGTCAGCAACTCACCGAAGAGCAGACCGAAATGCGGAATGGCACTGACCGCCGCTCATTATAGCAACAAATGAGCGACACCTGCAAACTAAAGGATGCGGGTGATTGCGCCGGCAAGCGACCTTCAAATAACTTGAATGTCGGGTTGCACCCGCTCCGCCTGATCAATCGTACCCGGGAAAGTAATCGCGTTTCACCTGCTCGGGCGGCACTTTGATGGCCGCCAGCTGCTCCTCGATAGAGAGTACCATCTTCAGCGGGCCGGACACGTAGAAGACCCGCTTCTGGAAGTCGGGGATGCACTCCATGATGACCTCCCTGGTGATAAACCCCCTCTTGCCGGTCCAGCCGGGTGGAAAATCCGGCCCGGACAGCACGCAATCCACACGAATGTCCTTTCGCGCCGCCGCCATCTCATCCAGCTCCTCGCGAAAGGCGATGTTGTCGAACCTGTTGTTGCCGTAGACGAGCACAACATCATAGCTGAGCTTACTGTCCACAATGTACCGCAGCATGCTCCGAAGCGGAGTGACGCCTATGCCGCCGCTGACGAAAGCGAGGTCGCGTCTCGTCGGTGAGAGGGTAAACTCCCCATCTGCTCCGCGCAGCCTGACCCAGTCGCCCGGCTTCATGCGGTCCAGCGCCTGAGAGTACTCGCTGGCAGTGATCCTCTTGGTGAACTCGATGTAGCCCCTTCGCTCTGTTTCCGTAGGTGAGCTGGACAGACTGAAATGGTGGACCGCTTCTTTGCCATCGATTCTTATGGTAACGAAGAAGAACTGGCCCGCCTTGTAGGTCACCTTCTCCCGTCCCTGCACATCGAACCGGAACGTCTTGATGTCAGAGGTGACCCGGATGATATCAGAAAAGGTGGTCTCGAACTGCCACATTGGAAAACCTCCTTCAGCGCCCCTGGCGCCGTCTACCTGAACATTCCTGCGGCAAATCTTTGTCTGCCACGGGCTCGATGAATATACGTAATATCACGCAATTTATCAACCCCTGCACCCTGCCTCACTCCTCATGTCATTCTGAGGACGCCTTTCAGTGAGGCCGAAAGCCTGCCGCCATTGAGTCGGGGCACCACGAAAGTTGTGCTTTGACTTTGTGATGAACTGCCTGATATCCTGTAATTGTTTTGATGAAAGCATGTCTTGCATTTGTTCCCGTTGCCCTTGCGCTGGTGGCCTGGACTGCAGGGTGCGCTGCCGCTGCCAATGGCCCTGATACTCGCCTGGGTCAGGAGTTCTCTCTTTCGGTCGGACAGAGCAGGCGCATTCAGGGAGAGGAACTGACAGTCAAGTTCCTGGAGGTGGCGTCAGACAGCCGCTGCCCCAGTAAGGTGACCTGCATATGGGCGGGCGAGGTCAAGGCCCTCGTGGATGTGGCCCACTCCGGGTCGGTGAATCAGGTGGTCCTCACCCAGCCGGTTTGACGTATGATGCCGGCAATCAGGTTTTCAAGGAGTACCGGCTGACCTTTCACGTCGCCCCCTATCCCGAGGCCGGGAGACAGATATCGAAGGATGAGTACCGCCTGCGCCTGACGGTTAGCAAGTAAGGGGCGAAGCTGGCAATAAGCGCCGGGAGGATCAGCATTCGTCAGCCCGCCGGCGGTGACACCGGAATCGGCACTGGAATCTTCAGCCGCTGCGCAGGCCTGAAGGGGTAGCTATCGAGCGGGACCGGCTCATACCTCAGGGCCATGCCCTTCTCTTCCCTCCTGGCCACAATCCACTTGAGCCACTCGACGTCATCGCGGTAAGGGTAGTCCTCGCGGTATTGCCCGCAGCGGCTCTCTTTCCGTTCGAGGGAGCAGCAATAGTAGATCTCCGTCAGGGGGACGAAGTTGCGCGCTTCGTTGGCCTTGACCAGCCCGTGGACGTCATCAGCCTTGATGCGCGGCAGTTCTTCGTCTCTCACTCGAGCTATCTCCTGGAGGGTCGTCTTCATCCGCTTCTCGTGTTTGAAGAAGCTCATGCCCAGGGGCAGCGAGACCCGGTTGATGGCCGTGTAGATGTCTTCGGGGCGCGGCCCCTTCACCCGCTCCAGAGGGGAGAAGGTTTCCCGGCTCAGTTCCTTCACCTGTTCTTCCCGTACGTCGCCCTGAGGCACTTCCATAGCCAGGCGGCCGGCGGCTTCGCCGGCGCGGTACCCGGAGACAAAACAATGCGCCTGGGAGAGGCCGCCGCTGGCCGTTGTCCCAGTGCCGCCGGTGGTTGAGCCGGCAGCATAAAGACCGGTCAGGCTCGCCTCGCTATTCAAGCCCACCTTGACCCCGGCGGCATGGAAGTAAGTATGGTAAGGGGTGCATTCCACCGGCTTTCTCTGCAGGTCGATACCCTCTTCTTCAAACGCCTTCATGGCCGAGGGAAGCACCCGCCGCAACTGGGCCATATCGCCATCGTTCAGGTGGGTGAGATCGAAGCGTATCGGCCCACGCCCTTCGTACACCTCTTTCGCAGCCATGACTGAGAGGGTGTTGCGATCGAAGGAGGATGCCTTCTTGTCCGGGGAATACTTCTCGGCGATATTCTCTCCCATGCTGTTCAGAATCCTCGCCCCGGCGCGCATGTATTCCGCCTGCCCCCCGGTGTTGAACTTTCTCTCCCAGATATTGAACATAGACATCTGGCCGTATTCGTGACCGACAACATCGGCGCCGGCGCGGAAGGCCATCGCCTGGCCGTCGCCCGTGAGGCCGTTGGTGTAGCTGACATAGTACTTGGAGCCGATGAGGCCGGTGCCCAGAATGACGGCTTTCGCCCTGAAGACGAACAGATCTCCGGTCACGGTGTTGAGGCCCAGCGCACCAGTCACCCGCCCGCGAGTGGGGTGCCTGCCGTCAGAGGTCAAAAGGTCGACGACCATCACCCTCTCCACCAGCTGGACGCCCTTATCCAGGGCATGGCGTCGCATGACTTGAGACATCTCCCGGCCGTTGACAAAGGCGCAATAGTGGTTCTTCTGTCCGAGCCTCTTCTCGAGGACGAGTTTGCCGGCGGCATCCCGCTCGAACGGCACTCCCATTTTCTCCATATCCCGAAAGCGATCTCCCAGCTCCCGCATAAGGATGGACACCTGCTTCTGGTCGCAGAGATAGGTACTGCGCTCCACTATCTCCTGCAGGGAGAGGCGCTGCTCCTCCTCGTTCAGGGGCGCGTTGACGATATGTATGAGCGGGCTGACGCCGCTGGAAGCCACCATCCCCTTGTCCGCCAGGGTGACCCTCGGGCAGAAATCCTTCGCCCTGATGGCTGCCCACAGGGCGGCTGAGCCGCCGCCCACCACCAGCACGTCGGTCTCGATAATCTGTGCTTCCTGCTTCATTGCTTTCCTCTTTCCCCTATGTCACTATCACGAGAATAGCCCCCGGTGGGCTGTCACTGCGAGTCCCCACGCGGCGGGACGGAGCAATCCGCACTTCTCCTCTCTCCCCTGGCGGGAGAGAGACAGAGAGGGGGATGCCTCTGCCGGGCCATCGCCCCCTCACCCTAACCCTCTCCCGCGGAGGGGAGAGGGAACCGATTTTCGAAGGAATGACAAGTAGACTATCCTCTTCTTGCCAGCGCCTCTTTGGCCGCTTCCTTTCCTGCGATGCGGCCAAAGACCAGGGCGGTAGCCAGCCCTGAGGAGTCTCCAGCGTGATAACTTCCCATGTAGGTCCTCACACCACCGACGCTATATGGCTTGCCAAAGGCCCAGTTGACGATGGAGCCGGAGGCATAAAGTCCCGGGATAGGGCTGCCATCCCGGTCGAGCACCCGGGCGGTGTTGTTTATCTTCAGCCCACCCAGAGGATGATTCAGGCCCGGGATAACCGGGTAGAAAGCGTGGAATGGCGGCGTGTCGATCCTGAGAGCATTCTGCTTCTTCGGTATGGACAGCCCCAGAGCCTTGCCGTCCATTACGGAGGCGTTGAACTCATCCACCGCCTTCTTCAATCTCGCCGGGGGCATGTCTATCTTCACCGCCAGCTCCTGGAGGCTTTCCGCCACCTGTATCACCTCCGCCCGGCGAGGATAGGCCTGGTACACCTCGGCATGTCTGGTCCTGGCTTTGTCGTCGAATATCAGGGCTGCCCTGTTTCCCGGCTGACAGGCGATGGAGTTGGCGATGGTGTCGCTGTCGGAAACCCCTTCGTCAATGAACCGCTGGCACTCCATGTTGAGGTAGATGCCCAGGGGGTAGATGAGCCTCATGTGACGGGACGGTCCCTCGCCATGGAACTTGTCGGTGGTACGGATGTGGCAGGTGCTCAAGTTGGCCATCTGCGCCCCCATCTCCATGGCCATGATATGCCCGTCTCCGGTGTTGGTGGCACACCCGGTGAGGACGGTCCCGTAGGTGATGTCCGGGCCCACGTACTTGAGCAACATCTCGTGGTTGCCCTGGTAGCCGCCGGTGGCCATGATGACCGTTCCGGCGCAGATGTCGGCGACTCCATCCGCGTTCCTGATCCTCGCCCCACTCACCCGCCCGTTCTCATCCATCAAGAGCTTCACAGCCCTGGTCTCGAACTGGATGGCGACGCCCCTGGCCTCGACAGCCTGGTACAGGTACCGGATGAGGCCGGGCCCCCTGCCCTTGACCAGCGTGCTGGAGAAGATGGGCCTCCGGTCGAGGAAGGGTATCTTGAGGTCGTCCCTGAGCCAGCGGCAATCGCCCGCCAGCCTCTCCAGGTAGGTCCTCATCAGGTCCAGGTCGACGCGGCCCCATCCCCGCACCCGATGACGTTCCAGCAACTCTTCGAGGGGCCCCTCCGGCTCGAATCGTCCCAGCCCTCCACCCCCGGCGCGGGCGGTGTCGTTGGCAACGCCGCCGGGGATGATGGCCCTGATACCCTTGCCGATCATCGGCGGCAGCTTGTCGAGGACAGTCGCCCGGCCGCCGGCCTCGGCCACCTCTATGGCGGCCACCAGGCCGGCCATGCCGGCGCCGAGAATAAGGACATCGTACCGGGAAGCGGACTCGCTCTTCTTCAAGGGAATACCTCCTCCACGTAATATCTGCCCTGGACTATTTCCAGGCACGACACCTGAGAGGCGAGCATATCACCTTTTTGTTTTGGGTGTCCAGCAGGTTGTCCCCCAGCTTGTCATTCTGAGGGAGCGTAGCGACCGAAGAATCTGTCAACAAACGTTGACCCAGAGTCACACGGTCTGATATTATGATAGCCCGTTTGCAGACAGTTGGTCTTTTCCCCCGAGTTCCCTCTGAACGAGGCGCATTCGTCTAGTGGCCTAGGACGCCGCCCTCTCAAGGCGGAGATCACGGGTTCGAATCCCGTATGCGCTACCAATTACCCTTGAGGGCTGTTTTCTGAAGCTAAATCGGCCCTGGCCTGGTAGACCTGACGAAGTTCTGCTAACAATTTACTAACCAACTGGCTGGCGCCAAAAATCGTCATCTGTTACTACAAAGCTAGACGCTTCCCCTGGGCGTCGAACCAAGATGCCTGTTTCTATCTGGCGGCACCATTTAGCACTGCTCCCGACAAGTCCCTGCTAATCTGTCACTTTGCGTGATAGGATGCCAGCCAAGCCAGTTTTTTCCACTCTGCTCTTAATCTTACCTACATCGTCGGTGAACAACCCTATCTCTTGCATTCTCTCCCAGTATTCCCCACGAGACAGGCGGCAGCCCACCTTGAGGGCTTCCCCCGTCCGCAATTTTTCAGTAGCAAATGCCATGTAGTCGCCAATGGCCAGGCTCGTAGGTAGCTCAAGGGGATCGGCCCCGGCAGCATTTCGGGCCGCGTTATGCCCAGCCAGGTAGCCTGTGATGATGGCGCCATCCACAGAGGTCTGCCCGGACTTCTCTCCCGCGCAGAAGAGGTTGGCGAAACCTTTCACTTTCAGCGAGTTATCCCTCTCCGCTATACCAATGTCACTGACATGGTTCCACCTGGGCGAACGAGGGTCTTCTACCTGGGCATTTTCTAAGCCAGGCACCTGCCTCAATTTATCAAGCTTCATGGGGCCAATAGCGGAGCACTTCGCCACTGGACCGATATCTGTCATCACGATATTCTCCAGGAAGTCATTGCTGCGGTTACCGGACAGTATCTGGTGGTGAGAGTAGTCGATCAAATGCTTAGGCAGTGGTATTCTCACCAGGCCCTCCTCCTCTATCCTGGCCTTGAGATCAGCCGCTAACGTGTCCTTGAATAAGAATATGCCCCCGCCTATCCTCCCCGGTTTACCATCCGGCTGGTATCGGAACGACTCCTTGCCGCCAGCCTTCTCTACTATGCTAACCCGGTCGCCGAAAGATACGCAACGGAACAGGCACATGACGCAACCCTTCCCGTATTTATTGCAGATAGCGACCCCTCCTCGCGTGCCGGTGCAATCCACAAAGACTTCGCCCTCTACCAGGCGGCCATCTTCCACTTTCACTGCCTTTATCTGGCTACCCTCTTTCACTACATTTGTCATCCGGCTCTCAAGGAGGACTTTCACCCCCACCTTTTCCACCACCCTCCTTATAGTAGGCTCAACTAAGCCCGTATTGTATATATAGCCATGTATTGAAACATCAGGAAAGGCCACATTGTCATGCAGCTTTATCGAGGCCAGGGCATCGAAAAGCTCCCCACCACCCAGGAAGCGCAGTTCGTGCTGCGCGGTAAAACATCCATTGCCACCGGTATCGCCAGCCCTCACAGCGGCGCCTGCCACCATATCCGTTCTCTCCAGCAAGGTGACCTCATGCCCGGCTTTCCTGGCTGCTATTGCTGCCCCACACCCCGAAAGCCCTCCACCAACGACTATTACTCTAGCCATATACCCCCTTGAGCTATTTCTTCAGGCCAGGACTCCAGACAAGCCAGCCTCCTCTATCCGCCTATTACTACTATACGTCAAATATGGTTGGCAAGAATATCTCATTGAGCGCATATTGTGGTCATGGACACAACATGCGCTCAGAGGGCACGACTGAAGGATTTCTTGGACACTATGCTGGCCCCCTCCTTTGGCGCCCATGCCGAGGAACCTATTGAGGATCCCGGCGAAGTGAGGCCGGTGCTTAAGCGAGCGATACACCTGTTGAAGAAGGAAGGCCTTCCGTCATGGTGGATATCATCTGCCGCTTTCTATAGATAGCCCAAGCCTGCCGAGTGGTAGACCTGATGAAGGAGGTGGGAACAGGAGGAGGCGTTCGCTACGCGAACGCCTCCTTCCCTAAATCGGAGCTCTGCGGGAGCAGCGCGGCCCGCTCCTCCGTCTACCGACCGAGAGCCTTCATCCAAAAATCTGAGGACTTCTTCAGATTCTCTGAATTCATAGCCTCTGGCGGCAACGCATCCCATTCTATGTTCAAGGCTTTGAACCGGCTGTTGGTCACTGACTTACTAGTCAGCTTGGGGTCCACCACAAAGTACTGGGTCGGGTTGGCATAGGCGAGGACACCCTCGGAGCTGGTCAGCCAGTCGATGAGCAGCCGAGCCGAGTTGGGATGAGGAGCATCCTTTGCCAATCCTATGCTCGCCATGTCTCCGGAGACGGAGCCCAGAGGAGCAATCGCTATCGGGGCCCCAAGCGACATCAGGCGCATTGTAGAAGGCGTCGAAACGGGTAAGAACAAGGCCTTTTCGCCGGCGGCCAGACGCGCCAGAGGCCCGCTGAAGCCGCTCGCCACAAGTGGTTTGGAGTTCTTCGCGACATCACCCCAGAAGCTGAAAGCCTTGTCCCAGTTCAACTTGTCTCCTTCTCGCCAGAGGTAGGCCCAGAAAAGAGGTGTATCTTCCCCAGAGGTTGACATGAAGGTCTTCCCCGCCCACTTCGTGCTCGTCAGGTCCTCATAGGTCTTTGGCACCTCGGCCGGCGCAACAACGTTGGTGTTGTAGACAATCACTCTGCCTGCCCCACCCAAGCCCCTGGAGAAGTTGTGCTTGGGCTGGTTGGTCCAGCCAACGACATTCGGGAACTCGTACTCCGAAAGCAGCCCCATGGTTCTGGCGTCTGCCATCTCAGAGCTCAGTATCAGCACATCGACAGAGTGCCGGCCTGCCTTGGACTCCTCTGCTAACTTGGCCAGTATTTCCGCACCCTGGCTATTCCAGATGTTCATCTTGAGAAACGGATACCTTGCCTGAAAGAGTTTAGTAAGATTGATTTGCTCGGCAATCGTGTGGACCCAGAGGGTCACCTCGCCACCCTCTTTCTTGGCAGCCTCGACAAGCTGCTGCTCGCGGGTGAGTTGCGGTGCTGCTGGCGTTGGACTGGCCGCCGCGGGTCTCTCCGGTGCCGGCGCCTGTGGCGTGGCGCAGCCCGCCAGCACCAAACTCAGTACCAACCCAATTATTATGAACCACTGTCCTGTCCTGACCACTTATCCCTCCCTATTTCCTCTCTGAACCTAATGGCTTAACCTGTTATTACGGTTTCCATCCCTCTTTCCCTTAACCCGGGATTTCCCATATCAACTCCTGATAGGGCTGTGCCCAGCCATCCCCGCCGTCTACGCTGATGTGATGATAGGACATTGCTCGTCGGTTGTCAATTTGTAACGATCAAAATCGCGGGCCCGCGATCGCGGGCCCGCGCATGAGGGCTGGGTTTTCCAGGGGCAGTGGTATCACTATTGGGAGCAGGTCATGAGCCGGGACTTGCCAGGATGGGATAGCTGCCGATATGGCCCCGTACTATTGGCTGGCCAAATTGGGACTTTTGGGTCATTCCAAAGCGAAGCCGTATCAAGCATACTTAAGACTGTTCGATGTTCCGAAACGTTGTCAAAGGGAGGCAAATGTGCCGGTAATGCTCAGGGGGCAAAGGTATTTCAGGACGACAGAGGTCTGCCGGATGGTCGGTATCAGCAGGTCCACCTTGCTGCGGTGGCTCAGCAGTGGGGCACTTGAGGACACGCCCCGCCGGGACAGGCGCGACTGGAGACTGTTCACCGAAGCCGATATCAAGAAGATCGAAGATGAGGCCACCACACTGAGATGATAAGCGAGACGATCTGGTCGGTCTGGAGATGCTGATGATTGGAGCGGATGTAAGCAAGGGACAACTCATCTCGGAGCTCAATAGCATACGCCAGCGCGTATCGGAGATTGAGCTGTTCGTGGCCCAGGAGAAGCAGCCGCAGGATCTGCTGTCCAGTCTGGTGTTCGGTTCACCGGCTGCTATCTATGTAGCTCAGGATGGACTGTTCAAGTTCGTCAGTCCCCAGATGTGCCACATTACCCAGTACTCCGAACAGGAGCTTCTGGGGACTGGTCCAATTAAGCTCGTCTTCCCCGAGGACAGGAACGCCGTTACCGGCCACACGTTGAAGTTACTGAAGGACGGGGGGTCAGTTGTTCACGAATACCGGCTCCTCACCAAGAATGCCAGGCTAAAGTGGGTCTTGGAGGCCCTCGTGCCCACGTCGTACGACGGCAAGAGGGCCGTCATTGCCAACGCCATAGATATCACCGCGCAGAAGCAAGCAGAAGAGGAAGCCCGAAGCCGCGACCAGAAGTATTGGGACCTCTGCGAGAACGCCAGCGACATGATTCAATGCTCGGCGCCTGACGGGCGTCTTGTCTATGTGAACAGAGCGTGGCGGGAAAGGCTGGGCTACAGCGCTGATGAGGCTGGCAAGCTATCAATACTAGAAATTATACAGCCCGACCATCGCGAGAACTGTCTCCGTCTGTTCCAGGGAGTGATGTCAGGAGATAAGATAAGCAACGTAGAGATCGTTTTCATCGATAAGAACGGAAACGGAGTCCCGCTGGAAGGTAACATGAACTGCCGGCTCTCCGGCGGCAAGCCGGTTTACGTTCGCGGGATCTTCCGCGACATTACCGAACGGAAGCAGGCGCAGCAGGAGACAGAGGCCCTGGTCAAGGGCGTCAAAGAGATCAACCGTCGACTGGAGCAGTCCAATCGCGAACTCGAGGACTTCGCCCATGTCGCGTCCCATGACCTGCAGGAGCCTCTCCGGAAGATCAGCTCTTTTGGCGCCCTGATTAGAGATTCATTGGGAGACAAGCTCAGCGAGGATGATCGTGAGAACCTGGAATTCATGACAGATGGGGCCAGGCGGATGCAGTTGATGATTGATGATCTGCTGGCCTATTCCCGTGTGACGACGCGCGCAAAGCCCTTCCAGCAGGTGGACCCTAACAAGGTGATCGAGAATCTCAAGAATTTTGAGCTGGCGGCGGCGCTCGAAGAGACACACGGCGTAATCCATATCCCGCAGCCGCTTTCATGCGTGCACAGCGATCCCTCGCAGATGCACCAGCTCCTCCAGAACCTGATTGGAAACGCCCTGAAATTCCATCGGGACGGCGTGCCCCCTGTCATTGCCATCTCCAGCCATCCGATGCCCAACAACATGGTCGCTCTAGAGATACAGGACAATGGTATCGGGATCGAGGCAGAGTACTACGAACAGATATTCGCCATGTTCAAGCGCCTCCATTCCCGGTCCAAGTACCCCGGGAGCGGCATCGGACTGGCCATCTGCAAGAAGATAGTACAGCGTCACGGCGGCGAGATAGGAGTGGAATCGAAGCCGGGCGAAGGGGCGAAGTTCTGTTTCACAATACCGAGGTGGGGTGAACAACCGTCATGACGGAGGCTGTCCAACAGACGACCTGGTCGGCGCCGCTCGCCATACTTCTGGTCGAAGATGATCCCGCGGACCAAAAACTCATAAGGGCTTCCTTGAAAAGCCAGAGGATCACCAGCGATCTGCACGTTGCGTCTAGTGCAGAGGAGGGACTGACCTTTCTGCAGTCCTGCAAGGAAACCAACGGCAGAACGGCGTGGCCCGACCTCATTCTGCTGGACCTTAACATGCCGGGGATGGGAGGGAAGGAGTTCCTCAGACAGCTCAAGGCTGATGAGGTCCTCAAGCAGATTCCGGTCGTCATTGTGACCACCTCGAACTCGGAACGGGACATGGTGGACGGCTACAGGTTGCAGGCGGCTGGATATATCCATAAGCCGGCCAGCCTAGACGAACTCAAGCAGGTGATAGGGGAAATCCAGAATTACTGGTTCGTGCTGTGCAAATTGCCGCGGAAGGAGCTATTCAATTGAACACCGGACAGGCCCTACTCAAAGTCCTTATCTGTGATGATGACCCGCAGGACCGAAAGCTGATTCGCGCCTTTCTCAACCAACAAACAGGTTGGGAGATCATCGCTTTCGAGGCCGGACAGACGGCTGAGATCCGGGCTGCTCTCGCCAAGGGCAGGCTCGACCTTGTGCTGATGGACATTCAGATGCCTGAGAGATCGGGGGCGGAATGGCTTAGAGAAATAGCAGGAGAACGGCTGGCGCCCGTGGTGATGCTCACCGGGTTTGGAAACGAGGAGATTGCGGTGCAGTCCCTCGAGGACGGCGCAGTCGGATATCTCCCCAAGAGCGGGCTCACCGCGGAGAAGCTGTTCACCACCATCAGCGTGGCGATGAAGAAGTGGCGAGAAGGTCAACTCATCAGGGCCAACCAGGAAGAACTGGAGAGAATAGCGAACCTCGATTCCCTGACACACATTCCTAACAGGCGGGCCGTACTGAGGAAGCTCGAAGACGCGATGGCATACGTGAGAAGGTATCACGAAGACCTCTGTGTGATAATGCTCGACCTGGACAACTTCAAGATAGTCAACGACACCTACGGGCACGTCACCGGGGACGACGTTCTCGAGAAGGTTGCCTCGGTCATGCGCAGGAGGCTCCGGGAAACCGACACGGTGGGTCGCTACGGTGGTGATGAGTTCCTCATCATCCTACCTAAGGCAGACGCAACCGCCGCCGAAACGGCGGCCGAGCGCCTGCGAGAGACACTGGCTGCCACCGAGATGACGTACACCGGCAGCCCTATTTTCCGGATCACTGTGAGCCAGGGCTTGACCTGCTACAAACCCGGCGATGATTCATCTTCCCTTATCGCGCGGGCCGACGAAGCGCTGTACAAAGCCAAGCAGAACGGCCGGAATCGCGTGGCCACTTCCGAGCTGGCTGACGGGACCGGGCCAGCCGCATCATCTGAGATACAGGCCGTTCCCGAGCCGCGGCGACGCTCGTTCGAGTGAGTCCGAGACCCTGGTTTCGTCTCTGCCAGCTGCGTTCACCGGTCAGAGAATGAGTATCGGCATCACCGATACTCATTATTCTACGGGAGCATGGTAAAACGCCGGACTTCTCTCGGTCGGAACCTGAACTAGGCACAAATCAGCGAAAGATTCTTCGCTTCGCTCAGAATGACATGTGCCGTGTTGTCACCCCTTCGTTGCACTCAGGGCAGGCTCTGAGCGAAGCGAAGGGTCTGTCCACCGTCATGGCGGTAACCTCCGCAGGTAAGTACTAG
>JAENJB010000107.1 GCA_016844565.1 Dehalococcoidia bacterium | reverse complement strand
ATTATGGATGACATCGTGCGGAAGCTGGGAGCGGAGAGCGTGGACTGGGGCCTGAAGACGGAGTGCTGCGGCGCCAGCCTGATGGTGACCAACCGCGATGTGGTGATGAACCTCTCCCACCGCCTGCTGCGCCAGGCGAAGCAGAAGGGCGCCGACTGCGTGGCCGTGGCCTGTCCACTGTGCCACAGCAACCTGGACTATTATCAGAAAGATATTGAAAAGGTATATCACGAGGGGTCCAGCCTGCCGGTGCTTTACATAACACAGCTCATGGGGCTGGCCCTGGGATTCACACCAAAAGAAATGCTCATGGACAGGCATCTCACCGACCCCCTGCCGCTGTTGCGGAGCAAGGGTCTGGCGTAAACAATGGCGCGAATAGGCGTTTTCGTCTGTCACTGCGGTACCAACATCGCCGGGGTGGTGAGCATTCCGGCTGTGCTGGAGGCCGCGAAGAAGATGCCGGGTGTGGTGGTGGCGGCGGATGACAAGTATAGCTGCAGCGACCCCGGCCAGGCCCATATCCGGGCCGTGATAGAGCAGAACAAGCTGAACCGGGTGGTCATCGGCAGTTGCTCGCCGCGCATGCACGAGTTCACCTTCCGCAAGGTGATGGTCAAGGCAGGGCTGAACCCCTATTTCCTCGAGGTGGCCAACATCCGGGAGCAGGTGAGCTGGGTACACAGCAACGACAAAGAGAAGGCGACGGCCAAGGCCATCGACCACGTCATGATAGCAGTGGCCAAAGTGGCCCGCGATGAGGCGCTCTTCCCCAAGAGAGTGCCGCTCACCAAACGGGCGCTGGTCATCGGCGCCGGCATCACCGGCATCCAGGCGGCGCTGGACATTGCCAGCGCGGGCCATCCGGTGACCCTGGTGGAGCGGGAGGCCAGCATCGGCGGCCACATGGCGCAGCTCGATAAGACCTTCCCCACCCTGGACTGCTCCGCCTGCATCCTCACCCCCAAGATGGTTGAGGTGGCCCAGCATCCGAACATCACCCTGCTGACCTACTCCGAGGTGCGCCAGGTCTCCGGCTTCGTGGGCAACTTCGACGTCGAAATAGTGAAGAAGGCGCGCAAGGTGGACTCGAAGAAGTGCACCGGTTGCGGCGTCTGCTGGCTGAAGTGCCCGGAGAAGGTGCCCGCCGAGTTTAACGAGGGTCTGGGCACGCGGGAGGCCATCTATGTGCCCTTCCCCCAGGCCGTTCCCCTGGTGCCGAGGGTGGACCTGGAGAACTGCCGCTATATCAAGTACCTGGAGTACATGCCGGGCAAGACGCCGGGCAAGCGCCCGATGCAGTGCCGTATTTGCGAGAAGCTCTGCCCGGTGCAGGCGCTGGACTGGGAGCAGCAGGACGAGGTAGTCAAGGAGAAATTCGGGGCCATCGTGGTGGCCACCGGCTACAAGACCTTCGACCCCTCGGTGTGCGGCGAGTACGGAGGAGGCAAGCTGCCCGATGTCATCTCCGGCCTGCAGCTGGAGCGCATGTTTAACTCATCGGGGCCTACGGGTGGTGAGGTATTGCGTCCCTCCGACGGCACGCATCCCAAGACCGTGGTGCTGGTGAGCTGCGTCGGCTCGCGGGACGAGCAGCGCGGGCGGCCCTATTGCAGCAAGATTTGCTGCATGTACACCGCCAAGCAGACCATCTTGCTCAAGGAGCATGACCCTGAGGTCCAGTGCTACGTCTTCTACATTGATATTCGCACCGGCGGCAAGGACTACGAGGAGTTCGCGCGGCGGGCCCAGGAGGAGTACGGCGCTCTGTACCTGCGCGGGCGCATCTCCAGGATATATGAGGATGGCAAGCAACTGGTGGTCCTGGGAGAGGACTCCCTGATGGGGCGTCCGGTGGAGATCCGGGCCGACATGGTGGTGCTGGCCACCGGCGTGGAGGCCAACGAGGGGGCGGCGGAGCTGGCGCAGACCATGAAGCTCAGCCATGATGTTTACGATTTTCTCACCGAGGCCCATCCCAAGTTGAAGCCGGTGGAGACCCAGACCGACGGTATCCTGGTGGCCGGCGCCTGCGTGGGACCGAAGGACATCCCCGAGTGCGTGGCCCAGGGCGGCGCCGCCGCGGCCAAGGTGAGCGCCCTTTTCAGCCAGGAGATGCTGACGAGCGACCCCATGGTGGCCTCCGTGGACAACGCTCGCTGCATCGGCTGTCTCTTGTGTGTCCAGGTATGTCCCTATAAGGCTATCGATACCCAGGTACTGCGGAACGGAAGGACGGTGGCGGTGGTCAACGAGAGCCTGTGCCGCGCCTGCGGCCTCTGCCCGGCCGTTTGCCGTCCGAAAGCTGTCAATCTCAGGGGGTTCACGAACCAGCAATTGCTGGCCGAGGTGAATGCGCTGTGGCAATAGACGGCTTCGAACCCAGGATAGCCGGTTTCCTGTGCAACTGGTGCAGCTACGCCGGGGCCGATTTGGCGGGCACCAGCCGGATGAGCTATCCGTCCAACATCCGCATCATCCGCGTGCCTTGCTCGGGGAGGGTTGACCCGCTCTTTGTGGTCAAGGCCTTCCAGCAGGGAGCCGACGGCGTGCTGGTGGCGGGATGCCACCTGGGGGACTGCCATTACAACGAAGGAAACTTCTATAGCCGGCGGCGCTTCGCCCTGCTGGCCCCCTTTCTGGACTACCTGGGAATTCAAAAGGAACGCTTCCGCCTGGAGTGGGTCTCGGCCTCTGAGGGCCGGAAGTTCTCCGACGTGGTCAGTTCCTTCACGTCCGACCTGAAGAAGCTGGGGCCGCGGAGTATCCTCTCCCCTGGAGGGAGAGAATGAGAGAGAGGGGGACTCTTCAAGGTAGTTCACCCTCACCCTCGCCCTCTCCCGTCAAGGGAGAGGGTAAGCCCGAGGTCGAGAAATGGAATCTCTAGACAAACAGATTCGCGATAAAGCCCGGGAGCTCCTGACGAGCGGCGCCTTCGCCTGCGTCATGGGCTACGAGCGGGCCACCGACGGCAAGACGGCTCGTCCCCTCTTCGCCTACACCCCAGAGGAGGCGGAGCGGTTCGTCTTCGACCAGTACTGCACGCACAACCTGGCCCGGTATCTCATCAACTGGCGGGACAACAAGAAGTCCGTCGGCATCGTGGCCAAGCCCTGCGACACCCGCGCCATCAACCTCCTCATCAACGAGAAGCAGATTGATCGGAGCAAGCTGTATGTCATCGGGGTAGCCTGTCAGGGCATAATGGAGGTCGGCTGGGGCGCTCCCACGGAGAAGCTCGAGCTCCGCTGTAACACCTGTTCGGAGCCCAATCCCGTCCTGCACGACTTGCTGGTCGGCGAGTTCAAGTCCGAGTCACCGGCAGCCGCGAAGGCCTATGCCGATGTAGCTGCTATCGAAGGCAAGTCCGCAGAGGAGCGTGATGGTTTCTGGCAGGAGCATTTCAGCCGCTGCATCCGCTGCTACGCCTGCCGACAGTCCTGCGTCGGCTGCTACTGCCAGGAGTGCTTTGTAGATGAGCTCGACCCCCTGTGGGTGGGCATCAAGGTAGCGCCGGCGGAGAACACCGTCTGGCACACCATCCGCGCTTTTCACCTGGCGGGGCGCTGCATCTCCTGCAACGAGTGCGAGCGCGTATGTCCGGTCGACATCCCTCTGAGCTTGCTCAACCGCAAACTGGAGAAGGACGGCCTCGAGCTATTCCAGTTCCAGGCGGGTATGGATGCCTCGGTCACTCCTCCCTTTGCGACATTTAAGAAAGGCGAGAAGCTGGGGACCGGCGACTGATGCATCAAGCGATTAGCAAACAGGTTCTGAAGGCATGGCTCAGGGACATGATGGTCAGCCGGACCCTTCGGCAAGCTCAGGGCAGGCTACTCATCGCCCCCGTTGCCGAGGCCGGCATGGTCATGTACCGGGCAGTGGACAAGGTTGAGGACATCGTTTTCAAATTCGCCAACACCGTGCTCTCTCCCAAGGAGTTCTTCTTCCCCATCACCGATACCCTGTTCACCCTTCGCCAGAAGGACGGGCATCCCGAGCTGGTGACGCCGACGATGGAGAAGGACGCCGTGCTCTTCGGCATCCGTCCGTGCGATGCCCTGGGCCTGAAGATAATCGATAGACCGTTTCTGGACGAGCCGGCGGACGCCCGCTACAAGGAGCGCCGTGAGCGGACCACCCTGGTAGGTCTGGCCTGCTCCGATGCCTGCCCCGAGTGTTTCTGCACCAGCATGGGGACGGCCCCGGACGATGCCGCTAACGTGGACATCATGCTCACTGAAAACGGCGAGGACTACCTGGTCCAGGCGGTGACGAACAAGGGCAAGGCCCTCCTCGACGGGGTGGCCTTGAAGGAAGCGGACACTGTTTCCACGTCGGTGGTGACTCCGAAGAAAGTGCCGGCGGAGAATATAGGGTCGGCCATGCTGAAGGCTTTCGATTCGCTCTACTGGAGTCGGGTGGCCGACCGGTGCATCCACTGCAACATCTGCTCCTATGTGTGTCCGGTGTGCTACTGCTTCGATATCCGCGACTACACCAGCAGGGGCGAGGTGCAGCGCGTCCGCAGCTGGGAGAGCTGCGAGGCGGCTGGCTTCACCAAACTGGCCGGCGGCGCCGACATCAGGCCGAACAAGGGAGCACGCATGAGGCAGCGCTTTGCACACAAGCTGCTCTATATGGACAAACAGTTCGGCAACCTGGTGGGCTGCACCGGTTGCGGCCGGTGTGTGAAATACTGCCCGGTGAATATTGATATCCGCGAGATCATCAACGACGTCCAGAAGATGGCGGTGGAGAAATGACCGCTGAGAACCCCTTCGCGCCCAACCTGGCGATTCTGAAAGAGGCCAGGGACCTGACGCCCGATGTCAGGCTCCTCAGCATCGAGCTGATGGA
>JAENJB010000106.1 GCA_016844565.1 Dehalococcoidia bacterium | reverse complement strand
CCGTCACCCTGAAAGACCTCCAGAAGAACCCCAGCGGGATGTACTTCGGACGCAAGGAATACGGCGTCTACGAGAAAATAGGCTTTAACACCCCTTCCAAGAAGATAGAGCTCTACTCCGACACCCTGGAGAAGGCCGGATATGACCCTCTACCGGTGCACGTGGAGCCGTCTCAGAGCCCGGTGAGCAGCCCTGCGCTGGCCAAGGAGTACCCGCTGATGCTGACCACCGGCGCACGGATTCTGCAGTACATTCACACCCAGTTGCGCAGCATGCCGGAGATGCGCAGCAAGTTCCCCGATCCTCTCGTGGAGATAAATCCGGCCACTGCGAAGAAGTACAATATCTTCGATGGCGAGCTCGTGCTGCTGGAGACGGTCAAGGGAAGCGTCAAGGTAAAGGCACGGGTCACCGAGGACATAATCCAGCAGACGGTAAGCATCGCCCACGGCTGGTCGCAGTCCAGCGCTGACGTGCTGACCGGACTGGAAGGCCGTGACCCGGTAACGGGCTATCCCGAACTCAGAGCCCTGCTCTGCCGGATAAAGAAAGTCTACTAGGTGCCCCGCGTCATTGCGAGGGCGAAGCCCGAAGCAATCTCATACGGTACTAGTGGCTCAGAGATTGCTTCGCCCTCCCGATCCCGATTTCATCGGGAGGGTGGGTTCGCAATGACAGGCCGTGCCGGAAGTGACTATTTTCGAGGTAATGACAAGGGGGTATTCCCTAAGCATCACATGAGATGAGGTATGCCGAAAAAGCTGCGCCTTGGGGCTCAATCCGGACAGAAAGAGTCGGTGATTGACATCGAGGAAGCCAGGGACTGGGACTATGACGACCTTACCCGGCTGGTGGTCGTGGAGCGTGAGCCGGTGCGGAGCTATGAAGAGCTCCTGGCCCTGGCACGGGAGGACCGTTTCAAGGGCAAGGATACACTGGATGTCTTCTTCATGACGACCATGACTGGCGGCTCATCAAATCGGTAAGTAATTAAGAAGAAGGAGGAGGACCCGGATGCCCTATAAAGACCTTAGAGGCTTCATTGCACGCCTGGAGAAAGAGGGGGAAGTCGCCCGCATCAAGACGGAGGTAGATGTCAACTACGAGGTTGGCGCCATCTGCCACAAGGCCTTCACCATATCCGATCCCGAGAAGAGGAAGGCCCTCATCTTCGAGAAGCCGAAGGGCTACGACATGCCGCTGGCTGTCAATCTCCTCGGTACTCGGCAACGAATGTGCCTCGCACTGGACACCACCCCTGAACGGATTCACCGCGACTGGGTTGAGCGAAGTCGCAACTCTATCAAACCGGTGCTCGTGGATAGCGGCCCCTGCCAGGAGGTGGTCTACACCGGCGACAAAGTCGACCTCACCAGGATTCCCACCCCCATCTGGAACGAGAAAGACGGCGGGCCTTACATCACCCTACCGTGCTGGATCACCAAGGACCCTGAGACAGGCTGGCGCAACATGGGGATGTACCGCGCCATGGTGCATGATAAGAAGAACCTCGGCATCTGGGCCGACCCTCACCGGCATATTAGCATGCAGTGGCGCAAGGCCCATGCGAAGAAAGAGGGCTTCCCGGTGGCAGTGGTCATCGGCCCCGACCCGGTGGTCACCATAGCCACGGTGGCGCGCGGCGGGTACGGCGAGGATGAGATGGCGCTGGCCGGCGCCCTGCGGGGAGCGCCTGTGGAGATAGTCAAGTGCAAGACGGTACCCCTGGAGGTTCCGGCGACCTCCGAGATAGTGCTGGAAGGCTGGATAAAGCCGGGCACCCTCAAGCATGAAGGACCCTACGGCGAGGCCTACGGTTACTACGGCGAGTCCAACATGCGGGAGTACCTGGAGATCACTGCCATCACTCACCGCAAGAACGCCATCCACCAGGGGTGCTATCTCCACCGCACCCCGAATGAGGCGACCTATCTCCGGCTTCCCTGGGAAGCCGACGCGCTGGTTCAGTACCGCACAGGAGGCTTGGTGGCCGTTAATATGATAGACTCTGTGTCCATCATCTCGATCAGGAAGGGCGCCGACGGGCTCGGAAAGATAGCCGCCCTGGGCTTCCTCGGAACGCCTGCGGCCCGGACCACCAAGGTAGTCATCGTCGTCGACGAAGACGTCGACCCCTACAATCTTTACGACGTCATGTGGGCCATCTCCAGCCGCTGCCAGCCCGAGCGCGCCGTCGAGATTCTCAAGGACATCACCGGCGCCGGCATCGACCCGTCCATGCCCGAGGAGTCCAAGCGTACCAAGAGCGCCCTCATCTCGAAGATGATCATCGACGCCACCAAGACGGTGGCCATACCCTTTGCCGAGGCCGTCGCTCCCAAGAAGGATGTCTTGGCCAGGGTGGAGAAGGAGTGGGAGAAGTACGGCATTCACTGACCCGGCGACAAACCGAATAGACCGTCATTGCGAGGAGGCGAAGGCGGATGGGCTCGCAATTCGGAACCCTGTCCTCTCCCCCCTTGAGGGGGAGAGTTAGAGAGAGAGGGTCCCCAAGCAGTTCACCCTCACCCCTTCGGCAAGCTCAGGGCAGGCTCTTCCCCTCTCCCGTCAAGGGAGAGGGGAAGACTGACGAACTGCCTACTCGCCCCTCCGCAGGCTGATGACGAACTGCTTAATCTGTTCGTCGGTGCGGTGCTTGGAGATATCGTAGCCATCCCTGTGCACCATCTCCTCCCTGGGACGTACGATGCGCGGCGATGGCTGGCCAGCCGGGTATCCCAGCACCATCATGTCGTGGACCTCCATATCCTGGGGTATGCCGAGCAGCTTCTTGATGATAGGCTGAAGATAGGGACGGTTGACAGCGGAGACCCATCGGGAGCCCAACCCCAGGCTTGCCGCCGCCAGATGCATACACAGTAGAGCACCAGACAGGCTGGAGATAAGGGTCCACCATCCATGGTTGACCTTGGCAGCCAGTGGATAAGCGTCCTCAGTCCGCTCGTCCCCTAGCAGGAGGATAAACACCGGCGCCTCGGCCACATTAGCTCCCGGCCGCTGAGCATGTCTCATCTCCTGTGGGCGGGTCTCCTCCAGCTTCATATTGGCCTCCCGGTAAGAACCGACCACAGCCATGATCTGCTCTTTCAGCTCCTTTTTCTTGACCACCAGGAATTCCCAGGGCTGGGAGTTGGCCCCAGAGGGAGCCCAGCGGGCTGCCTCGATAATCTTATCAATGTAATCATCGGGGATGGGGTCAGGCTTCAACCGTTTTATACTTCGCCTCTTCTTGAGCAGCTCCAAAAAACTTCCGTAGTCCATGATTCTACCCTCCTTCCAAAGTCTGTTTCAGGCTCATGCCTTTCACCGATGACTGCTATCTTACCTAGAGGGCCCACCTTTGTCTAGCATGAGGCTTCCTTCTGCTTGCGCAGGTGACGGGACTCTGGTAAAGTTAACCTCCCGCAGTGACGGCGTGGCACCCGGTGGGGCCTCTCTCTGAGCGTGGGCCGCTAGCTCAATTGGTAGAGCAGCTGACTCTTAATCAGCAGGTTCACGGTTCGATCCCGTGGCGGCTCACCAAGCTGATCATACGAGGGTTCCGGGGTGTCCGGCGGGGGAATCAGCAGGTCAAAACACCGGGTCAAACGACCTGCTGATTTTAGTCTATCGGGCGGAGAAGGTCAAAGGGACGCCGGATCGCACAATAGCTTCGCTTCTTCGAGCTTGTCCATCGGGGAGAACTTGTGGTGCTGGGCCGTTATCTGGGAACTGGTGAAGTGCAGGTAGTGGTTGACCATATCCAGCGTGGTGTGACCGAGGATCCCCTTCAGAGAGAAGACGTCGCCGCCGTTCATCAGGTAGTTGATGGCGAAGGTGTGCCGGCAGATATGCGCGTGCAACCTGGTGACGCCCGAGGCCCTGGCCATTCTGGCGAAGGCCAGGTGGATGGAATTGGGGGTGATCGGTTTGCCGCCCGGCGACAGAAACAGGCGGTCGCCTCCCGGGTCAACCGGGCTCGGCCTGACTTTCTCGATGTAGGTGCCGATAGTTGACCGGGCGTACTGACCTATGGGGACGACCCTCTCCTTGGCTCACTTGCCCATGACCTTGATCTGGCCGTCGACGAGGTTGAGGTTGCCGAGGGTGATGCCGGCGGCTTCCGACGCCCGCAGACCGGTATCGAGGAGGGTCACCAGGAGGGCATGGTTGCGGGCCCCACCGGGCGATTTCCTGTTCAGGCTGGCCACGATCTTCCCTATCTCATCGGGGGTCAGCGGCTCGACCATAGTGGCCGGCGCTTTGGGAAGCTGAAGATGCTGGAGACGGTTCGAGGTGATGTAGCCCTCGGAGTGCAGCCATGAGGAGAAGGCCTTCAAGGCCCGAACATGGCACTGGACCGTCTTGGGCGAGGGCGGCCCCGCCTTCACCGGCGAATAGGGGTGCCCCTCGTACCTGGGCCGGTGGTGGAGGAAGAGGATGTAGTCTCTAGCCCTCTCTATGTTGATGGCGGGCAGGTAGGACGGGTATGGCGTGGTCTTGAGGTAGGTGACGAACTGGCCCAGCATGGCCGTATACCAGGCAATTGTCTTGGGGCTCTTGCCGCCGGCCTCGTTGCTCAGAGCGTAGCGCTTCACCGCCTCATCGATCGCGAGAGGTGCAGTCCCAGGTACCACCACTACTGTTTGCACTACTACGTTAGCCATTTCGTACCGATCCTCTTCTTGGTATATGCCTGCTCGATCTTCCGTTCAGTCACCGCACTGCGCCCATGGGCCTTAGTTGGTGCCATCGCTGCGCGGTTGTCCCGGACCGCCGATAGCGGCATGCCATTTGTCGGACCAACCGACTACGCAGCCGACGTGCTAGATGTTTCTGGTTTCCCGGCAGGATCGTTCTTAGGCTTCAGGTCCTCGAGTTTCT
>JAENJB010000105.1 GCA_016844565.1 Dehalococcoidia bacterium | reverse complement strand
GCGAGGATAAGGAGCTGTCGTTGCGAGGAGCCGGAGGCGACGAAGCAACCTCACACGGCTCTGGGTCATACGGGTCCGGAGATTGCTTCGCTTCGCTCGCAATGACAAGATGAACCGAGTGGAGAGAGAACTTCTTCCTCTCCCTTGACGGGAGAGGCTAGGTGAGGGTGAAATCCAACAAAGTCACCTGAGCCATCCCAGCCAGTACTCAGCGCCCAGAATCAGGATGCTCAGGCCGATGGTCACGGCGGTCACCACGGCGCCGACTTTCAGGAACTCGAGGAACCCGACATGCACCCCATCGCGGGAGGCCCCTTCGACGACGATGATGTTGGCCACCGCCCCGATGATGGTCAGGTTGCCTCCGAGCGTTGACCCACTGGCGAGGGCGATCCACAGCACATCCCCGGGCACGTTCTTGAGCATGGGCAGCAGCAGCATGGTCAGCGGGACGTTGCTCACTATCTGGGAAACCAGGGTGCTCACGATGGAAACAGAGACGATGCCAGACAGATCGGGCGCTACAGTGACCCTCTCTATGAAAATATCGAGCACACCGGCCCGGTGTGCGCTTTCGATCACCACGAACAGCCCCGCGAAGAAGAGGAGCAGCACCCAGTCTACTTCCCTGATAATGGACGACGGCTTGGCCCGGACTGCCAGCAGTACCAGGGCGGCGGCGCTGAGGGCGATCAGTGGTATCGATAGCTTCAGGAAGGAGCTGAGGAAGAAGGCAATCAGGATGAGCAGCAGTATAGGCAGCAGTCGCCTGAGGGCCCTGGCGTCGTAGGTTGGAGACTCCTTGACCGGTTCATCAGCGGTGTCGGGCCCCCGGCTGAAGGTCTTTCTGTAGAAGGCATACATGATGAGTATCAGGGCAACCGTTGACACGACGGATACGGGCAGGAGATAGAGGAAGAAGCGTGCGAAGGATATCCCCGAGGTGATGCCGATGAGCATGTTCTGAGGGTTGCCCACGATGGTAGCCGTGCTGCCGATGTTCGAAGCCATGGCCTCGGCTATCAGATAGGGGACTGGGTTCACCCGCCGGTGGCGGCACACGTGAATCACAATGGGGGTGAATAGGAGGACCACGGTATCGTTGACCAGGAAGGCGCTGGAGGCGGCCGTGGCTACTATCACCAGGAGGAGCAGTCGTCGTGGAGTGCGCGCGAGGGATAGGGACTTCACTGCCAGCAGGTCGAAGAAACCCACCCCTTTGAGAGCGGCGACCAGCACCATCATTCCCAGGAGCAGGGTAATGGTGTTGAAATCGACGGCGCGCACCGCCTCATCGAAGGTGAGCACGCCGAACAGGACCATGAGAACGCCGCCAGTGAAGGCGGCTGAGGAGCGGTCCACATTCACCCAGGGCAGCCGGGTGCAGGCGATGCCGATATAGGTCAGAATCAGGATGACGGCGGCAGTCAGCATTTCTCGGTGTTGCAGACCTCGAGGGCGGCGATGGTATAGAGCTTGGCCGCATGGACGAGGTCGTCGATATCCACCATCTCACCGCCGGTCTCCCCCTCGGCCTTCCTGGAGGGCCCGTACTTGACGGCCGGGATGCCGGACTCGTTGTAGAGATTGGTATCGGTCCACACGCTGTTTGCGCCTGTTGGCGCCCGGCGGGGTTTCTTTCCGAAGAGGAAGACGTGGGCCTCCTCGACGGCTTTGACGAGCTTCTCGACCCCCTTGCCTTCGTATCCCTTCTGGGAGATATACATCTCCATCTCGGCGCCGACTCCCAGGGGGTTGATGAGCTGTTCCACTTCGCGCTTTATCTCCAGCGGCTCCTTGCCCGGCAGTGTCCTCACATCAACGTAGAGGTTGCAGACGCCTGGGGAGTTGCTGGGTTTGAAGGGCCTGCCCGCCTCAATGCAGCCGATGCACACTTTGGGAATGACGGTTCCGCTCTCATACTCGCGGGTGTTCCTCTTTTCATAGTCCGCTCCCCATGTCTCCAGGGCATCAATCACATCCAGCATCTTGATGATGGCGTTCTGGCTCTCCTTCCTCGAAGGGGAGCGCTTTGTGAACGGGGTATAGACATTCTGGCCGTAGACGGTGATTTTCAGATAGACCACGCCGGCCTGCACCCAGGTCAGGCCCATCCCGGAACCATCGGCCACGATGGCGTAGTCGCTCCGGACGCCGTGGGTGATGAGGTATCTGGTGCCCACCCCTTTGCTGCGGTAAGCGGCCGCCTGGTGAGGGCCTATCGGGGCTTTACCTATCTCGCCGGCCACTCCGGCCAGGATGAGGTCGCCCTTGAGTTTCAGCCCGCTCTGCTTGATGGCTTTCGCGGCTATCATGAACGAGGCGATGCCGCCCTTCATGTTCCCCGACCCTATGCCGCAGACGCAGTTGTCCCGGATTGTGGCCTGCGGCAGGCTATCGGGCTCGATGTACCTTTTCAGCAGGAGGTCATCCGCGGTGCCGGTCAGGCTGGTGTCCAGGTGGCCGTTGAACATCAGGCTCAGCCCTTGGCCCGTCCCCTTGAGGATGCCGACGGCGTTCAGGCGGTTGTCCTCTATCTCCTGCCGCACCGTATCCAGGCCGTTGCGCTGGAACCAGTCGAGCATGAACTCGGCTATCTGCTTCTCGCTGCCCGTGTGGCTGGGGATGTTGACCAGGTCCATGGTGAGCTGGACCAACTCTTCCCTGTTTATCTTGCCCAGGGCTTTCTCTAGGTCGGTCTTGTCCAGAATCATCTTTCACCTCCTCTTTCAGTATCACCGAACAGGTTCGTCTTGTCATTGCGAGCCCTTCGCCGATAGGCTCAGGATAAACTCCGCGAAGCAATCTCCGGGCTCCTACTACCCAGAGCCGTGTGAGATTGCTTCGTCGTCCCAATGAAATCGGGACTCCTCGCAATGACGGGTTGGGTTGAATGGCGTTTTCATGCTTCGTGGTGCCGGTGAGAACCGCTAATGATGGATTATCACGGAACAATGATTGAGTAGTTGGTCAGGTCCACGGACTCCTCGCCGGTCTCGGCCCAAATAACAATGGTGTAGACGCCTCCTCTGAAGCTCATGACTATCTGGCTCAAGTCCGCCCGGATTGCAAACGAGTTTCCGCTGATGTTCCATTGTGTGGCCTCCACCCATCTGACCGTCTCCGTCACCCGTGATGATGGCGGAGTCTCCAATATCGAGGTGCCGGATTGGGGGAGCGGTGGTGTGTTCGGGGGAATGTTGTACGGGTCGGGGTAGACTTCCCGGGAGAAGGTTGATACGGATTCTGTGTAGTAGCTGCGTGGTGGCGGCGGCGGCCTGATGAACGCCGCCGGTTTGCCAAGACTGTAAGCGTATGTCTTGTCAAGCTGGCCCAGCGTCAGCGGATGCGGCGGCGGGTCGTACCAGACCTGAATCTGGTCAACCGCGAAACCCACCCGCGTCCCTCCGGAGAGGGAGAGCATACCGTTTTGCAGCGTGGGCAACTGTCCGAAGGATATGTAGTCTCCTTCAAATTGCTGCACCAGATAGAGACTGTCGTTGTTGTAGGCTATCCCGACGTTGACCTTCTTGTGCCATTTGGTGAGGATATTCGTTCTGTGGCCGGGGCTGGCCATCAGACTCTTCTGCGCCTCTTCCAGCATTTGCCTGGGGTCCCTCTTGAAGAGGGGGTTCCCGTTGCCAGACCGGACGGTCCAGGTCCGGTACGCGTTCTCGCCCTCGTAGTTGAAGCCGCCTGCCAGGGTATACCTCATGTACGGTTTCATACCATCCGTCCCCCAGTGGGCAAGGTAGCTGTTGGCGAGCAAGTCTTCGGAATGCTTCTGGGCAGCGGTGTTATTGCCCAGTACCACGGGGGTCAGGCCGGTACTCTGCCTGTCAATGTTGATAAGGTCCAGGGCGTACTGGGCCAGCTCGCCATGTGCCGGGGCTGGAGCTTCCTTCGGGATAGATACGGCTGGCGGCGGGCTGGGTGCGGGCGCCGGTGGCTTGGGTATTGCGGAAGGGGATGTGGCCGGGGCCGGAGGTACAGCTGGAGCCTGGCTTGAGGGGTAACTCAGGTAGCCAATTCCACCGACCAGCAGGAAGAGGCCGACGAGAACGAGAAGCCAGCGTACTAAGCCACTCTGGCGCTTGGCTACTCTATGTTCCGGCTGTTGCCCTGCCCCGTGCTCATCTTCTCGGCTAGGCATCTCTTGCTCCCGTGGTAGTCCCAGCTCGTCTGGACCCTACGCCTACTCTATCTTCTCCCCCCGGCTCATGAGCTCCTGGGCGACCGGGTCGAAGCAGCCTTAGGCTACCGGCGTGTCATCAGTGGGCTTCAAAAATTAGATACGAACAGCGTTACCTGTATATTTCACGACGGTGTCCTATCTTGAAGATCGTTACCAGCTTTGCTGCGTCATCTACCTGGTAGAGGACCCTGTAGTCTCCAACTCTGAGGCGATAGGAATTCTCGCTTTCGGCCAGCTTATGACTTTGTCGCGGTCTGGGGTCGGAGGCAAGGGACTCTATGGTGCGGAGCAGCCTCATACCTATATCGGGGCGTACTTTTGACAGCTCCTTGACAGCCTTGGCCTTTACTTCGAGTCGGTACGCCGCCACTTGCGCTGCAACTTCTCCTTCACCATCTCGAAAGGTTGGGAAGGTTCACCTTTGCGTTCGGCAATGATGGCCAGGTCTTGCAGGTCTTCTAGGAGCTCTCCGTACTCTCTTAGAGATAGGAGTACACCAGTTTTGTGGCCTCTCTCAGTTACTATAAAGCGTTTCTTTCCCTGTTCCACTGCAACCTCCCGATATAAACTAGTACCTCGTTGCGAAAAAGAGCGTCATAATGAGGCCGTTCGTGGTGAGCCTGTCGAACCACACGGCCTCGCCCTTCGACAAGCTCAGGGCGAACGGAAAGCAGACTCGCCGACGATGTTGGCGCGGATTTCTGCAAGTAGGCACTAG
>JAENJB010000104.1 GCA_016844565.1 Dehalococcoidia bacterium | reverse complement strand
TTCTGCCTATCGCCTGACTGACAGCGAGGGCGTCCCGTTCAGCTTGCCGTGGTTGATGATATGCCCCGTGCGGCAGGCTGTCAAGTTCCTGTGCTCGTGAGGGCGGGCTGTTGACTGGTAAGTAGGGTCTCCCATATTGACAAAGAACGTCAGGCGTGCCTAATATGTCGCCTATCAGGCGGTCACATTCTCGACGCCGTGTTGGCAACGTCCGACGCAAGGCACCGAATCCGGAGAGATGTGCCGCTTAATTCAGGCTGATGGGAGGGAGAAATGTACCGGAAGATAGTTGCTCCGCTAGATGGCTCAAAGTTGTCAGAGTGCGTTATTCCCCACTTGCAATACCTGTCAAGAGACTCGGACATGGAGAAAATCATCCTGGTGAGGGTCACGGAGCGCGCCCCTGTCTCCAGATATGGAACCTCATATTTTATCATGCCATCTCCCACGTTTGCGCGGGCTTCACAGCTCTCCGAGAGGCCTGCTTTCGAGCCCAGACCTCTGAGTGAGTTGCCTGTTTCGGTGAGCAAGAAGCAGATACAAGCTGAGCGCTACCTGGAGCGAGTAGCGAAGCAGATGGGAAAGGGAAGTAAGAAGATCACGGTGGAGACGAAGGTGCTCATCGGAGAGCCGGCCGACGTGATCGTTTCTTTCGTGGAGAAGGTCGGCGCCGACCTCATTGTCATCGCCAGCCATGGGCGGTCGGGGATTGGCAGATGGGCTATGGGCAGCGTCGCCGACAGGGTCTTCAGGGCCAGCAAGGTACCTGTCCTGATGGTCAAGTGCCAGTCCGAGCCCGGCACATAATCCCTGCATTCATGCGTGGCCTCCGCAATAAACAACCTCACTATTATCGCTTGGCGATCAGATGGACCGAAGACGCCTTGAAGGAAGCCACGACCTCTCGGCCCACCTCCAGGCCAAGCTCCTCCCAGGAACGCCTGGTAATGAGCGAAGCCAGGGTGAAGCCGCAGTCCAGGTAGACCTTTAGCTGTGAACCGACGGGAAATACCCGGATTATTTTGCCCCTCAGTTGGTTGCGTGCGCTGCTGGGTGCAGTTTGCGGCAAAGGCATAGACAAAGTGACATCCTCGTAGTTCAGCAAAACTGTTACCCTGGTGCCGGCGCCGAGGTTAGAGGCGGCTTGAAGCTGCCGGCCTGCAATATCCACTGAGACCAGCCCATTGCTCTGCGAGTTGAGCACTCCGTGCAAGACGTTTCCCGCTTCCACGAAGCCGGCCACCTCCTCATCCACCGGAGAGGAAAAGACCTCTTCCGGCCTGCCGATCTGGCGGATACGGCCATTCATAAGCACGGCCACTCGGTCGGCCAGCACCAGAGCCTCGTTGCGGTCGTGAGTCACCATAACCGTGGTGACCCTGGTCTCCCTCAAGACTGTCTGAAAATCCTCCAGCAGAGCCTGCCGGGTGGGGCTGTCCAGGGCGCTGAAAGGTTCATCTAGAAAGAGGACTTCCGGCTGCAAGGCAAAGGCCCGAGCCAGACTGACCCGCTTCGCCTCACCGCCCGAAAGGGTTTTTGCCTGCCTTCTTGAGAGCGCAGAAACGCCGAAACGCTCCAGCCAGGTCTGCGTCCTTTCTCTTATCTTCTCGCCGCTCACGCCGCGCAAACGCAATCCCAGGGTTACGTTGTCCTGGACAGTGGTGTTGAGCAGCAAGGACTCCTGAAAGACCACCGCGAGTTCACGGCGCTTTCGAAGTGTTGAGGGGCCATCTGCCACAGGTACTCCCTGATAGGAGATGGCGCCGGTCGCGGGCTTCAGCAACAGGGAGAGGCAGAACAGCAAAGTGGTCTTGCCCGAGCCGTTGGGGCCGATGACCACCAGGACTTCGTTGGGGAATACCTGAAGCGAGGGAATCTCCAGCACCTTCTGTCCTCCCAGGACGGCGGTGAGCATCGTCACTTCCAGGGCGCTTGGCGACCCGGCTGCCGGCTGTCCGCTCACCGCAGCTTGCTCCTTTGCTGAACCATGGTGAGCGCCAGGTTTACCAGGTAGACCATAGCCATGAGGATAACGCCCAGCGCAATAGCCAGACTGAACTCGCCCTTGCTGTTCTCCATGACGATGGCGGTGGTGAGCACGCGGGTCTGTCCGCTGATGTTGCCGCCGACCATCATGGAGGCGCCGACTTCGGAAATGATGGCGCCGAAACCGGCCATCACCGCTGCCAGGAGCGGGAGCCGTGTTTCCCGGAGCAGCAGCCATAACAACTGCAGGCGCGAGGCGCCCAGGGCAAGAATCCGCAGTCGGAGCTTCGGGTCGATCTGCTGGATTGAAGCCATGGTGAATCCGGTGATTATGGGCAGAGAGATGATAACCTGGGCGATGACCATGGCCGCGGGTGTGTACAGCAGGTGCAATGCTCCCAGCGGGCCGTTGCGCCACAGCGTTATGGTCACTATCAGGCCGACGACCACCGGCGGCGCGCCCATTCCGGTGTTTATCAGGCTGACCAGAAACTGGCGACCCACGAAACGGCTCAGTCCGACGGCTGTGCCCAGCGTGACGCCGATGAAAAGGCTGATGATAGTGGCGGAAAGGGAGACGGCCAGCGAAAGGAGGGTTATCCTCAGAACTTCCGGGTCTCCATGGATGAGCAATCGGAAGGCCTGCACAATGCCGTCAACAATCAGGTCCATTGGCTCTGCTCAAATGGGGTGGCCGTACCCCCGTCATTGCGAGGCGCCGGAGGCGACGAAGCAATCTCAACAGAGCTAGAGGCGCAGAGATTGCTTCGCCCTTGGCGGTTGCCAATGGGCTCGCAATGACAGACCTGGCGCGGCTGCCGCAACTGGTACTATCCGAGAAACACGGCATTAGGCGCTTCCCAACTCCGCCTCGGTCTTGCCCGCATCGGGGGTGAAAAGGACTCGGCCATACTTCTCCATACCGAACTGGCCGATTACCTTCTGTGTCTCCGGGGCAACCATGAAGTCATCGAAAGCCTTGCCTCCGGCGGAGTTCACCCTGGGCCACTTCCCCGGGCTAACCTGGATAACATGGTAGACGTTCAGCAGAACCTTGTCGCCCTCCACGAGAATAGCAAGGCTCAGCGTCTTTTGCCTTGCCAGGTAAGTTGCATCGTCAGTGTACGTATACGCGCCCTTTTCAGAGGCTATGCTGAGGGTCGCACCCATGCCCTGCCCACTCTGCTGATACCAGGATTGTCCAACAGGATCGATACCAGCAGCTTTCCAGAGCCTGAGTTCAGCCGCATTGGTCCCGGAATTATCCCCCCGGCTCAGAAAGATTGACTTGGCGGTGGCTATCTTCTTCATGGCCTCAACCGCTGAGGCGGCGCCCTTTACCCCAGCTGGATCGGCCGCTGGCCCGACGATCTGGAAATTGTTGTGCATCACCAATCTGCGATTGACACCGTAATCGGCTTGCATAAACAGCACTTCTGCGTCAGGGTCATGCACCAGAAGAACATCGGCCTCCCCACGCTGCCCCATAGCCATGGCCGCTCCCGAACCGACCGCTACAGGCTTCACCTTGTAACCCGTCTTCTGCTCGAATAGAGGTATCAACACATCGAGAAGGCCGGAGTCCTGTGTGCTGGTGGTCGTTGCCAGGATAACGTCGGGGTTAGCCGGCCTGGGTGGGGCTGGAGGGGGTGTGGGAGTGGGAGTGGCAGCTGGCGCCGGAGCTGGCGCCGGGGTCGCACTGGGAGTGGACGGCGATGGGGGTGGCCTTGAGCAGCCGGCCATGGCCAGGCTCATGGTTAGAACGAGGATTGTCAGCCAAACGGCGCACAGGGAGATTGATGGCGACCTGCCCGGTCCGGGATGGCGGCGCTCGACGTCTCTGGTGAGGTAGCCCGGGTGATTCATTGTTCTTCATCCTTCTTTTGTTTCGGACTTATCACTGTGGTAGTACCGGTGTCGGAGAGGTCGTACCCGCGTATGGAGCCCAGCATCTTCCGGAAACTCTGGCTGCGGACCACCTCCAGCAGTCTCTGCATGGGGGATTGCCCGAAGGTTTCCTGGAAGGCGACAAGGTCGTAGCGCTCCTTGAGCAGCGGGATGAAGTAGAGGCCGGCGGCGCCGGCTGCCGACTCGGCGCCAAGGCCGGCGTCGGCCTGCCCCTCGGCGATGAGAGTGGCGACGCCGATGTGGGTGCTCTCCTCGCGCTTATAGCCCGTAATTTTGGCCGGTGCGATGCCCAGGCTGAGTAGTCGGGAGTCGAGTAGCATGCGCGTTCCCGACCCTTTTTGGCGGTTGACGAAAGTAATACCCGGACGCTTGAGGTCATGGATGCCGGCAATGTGTTTTGGATTTCCCGGCGCCAGCATCAGGCCCTGGACTCGCTGCATCAGATTTACCAGCACTACGGTCTCACTGGGCATGAGCCTTCTGATGAAAGGGACATTGAACTCACCACTCTCCGTGTCCATCAGGTGTGCGCCGGCGATGTCGGCGTCCCGGTACTCCAGCGCCATCAGGCCGGCGAGGCTGCCCACGAATGAGGTGGTAAGACGGATATCAGGGTGGAGGGAACTCAGGTGGCTGGCCAGAAGCTCGACGGCGATATCGTGGCTGCCGGAGAAGCGAATCTCATTGGCCTGACGGGGTGTCGTCTCCATCTTCGTGGCCGATTGGAGGCGGCGCTCCCGCCACTCGGCCAGGCGCATGGTGAAAGCGGTCTCGATATCTTCCGTGGTAAATCCCAGGCCGAGCGCCTCCATGATTGGCTTTTCCAACAGCCTTCTGCTGCTGTTCAGGCAGGTGCTTCTCGCTGGCGCCGGCGGCGACGAAGCTGCCACCGCCCCGGCGGCTGGTGATGATACCCTGCCGTTCCAACTCCTGGTATGCTCTGGCGGCGGTCCCCGGGTCGAGCCCCAGCTTACCGGCAAGGTCTCTGATAGCGGGTAGCCGGTGGCCGGGAAGCAGCCGGCCCAGGGCAATCTGCCTCCTGAAATGGTCGGCTATCTGCAGATAGAGCGCCTCGTCAGGGTGAAAGTTGATATCCATATAAGTATGACTTGTACGAATACTAGCCATACATTATAAGGGTTATGTGGGAGGCTGTCAAAAACATTGACGAAGATCAGATAAGGGAGTAACTTGTTTCCGTTAGTTCCCGTCAAGCCGACAAGTTGGATATAGGGGAGGTGTCGACATGAGACGATTAACTGTTCTCATCCAAGTCTTCTCTATCGCCTTTGCCGTATTCTTCGTAGCTCCGCCTTTTCTGGGCAAACCGTTTGGCCCTCACGCACTGATGAAGGTGGCAGACGTGTTCGACCTGCTGACTCCGCTGGTGCTTCTCCCTCTGTACTGGCTCTTGTACCGCATGGGGCAGAAGCAACCTGTTACCCTTTCGGGAATGGTGGTCTTCTCCTTGCTTGCGGCGTTCTGGGCGCAGGGTCAGGGAATGCATCTGTCAGCCAACTCCATCGACCATCTCCTGAAGGGGATGGAAACCAGTGATATCTACAAGCTAACTCACTTCTATGATGAAGTCCTGAGCCATTACCTCCGGGATTTCGGGGTAGTGGGGTTGTCTGCTTTTCTCATTGTGTTTGCACGGCAGAATCCTTTCACCGAAGAGCGGGCGTCCTTATGGGCACTTATCCCGGCGGGAATCATTCACGGGTTCACTTTCTTCCTGGTAGTTATCGAATCCGGGACGGCGCCATTGGCTGGTATTTTTGCTATTCTGGCCGTGCTCTTTGGTCTGATCTGGGGGCGAAAGAGAATGACTCAGCAGCCCGTTGCCACATTTTTCTTCATAAGCTATGCCGTAGCAGTGCTATTCTTCATCGGCTGGGGAGTCTACTGGCGCGGTCTGCCGCAATTCAGCGAAGTTGGGCTACTCTAGGATCGCGGAGAACATCGAGACCCGTGTATTCGCGTGCCTTTTTCCCAGGTTCTCGTGCCAGCACCGGGGTGTGCGGTGAACCCGTGAGACGGAGATGCTGCAGGCTAGGAAGGTTTGGCGAGGTCGCAGTATAATATGAGCCTGAACGGAAGCTGTACTAAGAGGAGAGAATTATGCAGGTCGTTGGCTTTGTTATCGGCGTCATCAGTGTAGTGGGGATGTTTATCTTCTTCCTGCCGTTGTTAGGGGCGCTCAACTGGTTGAATGTTCCACTGGCAATTGTCGGTCTGATAATAAGCTTGATTTCAATCTCAAGTGCCAAGGACAAAGGCATTGGTCTTACCGGCGCAATCCTGTGCGGCATAGCCATATTCGTCGGAATAGGTAGATTACGGATAGGCTGTGGGATATTCTAGCTCATCAGCAGGTGGCAGCGACTGGACTTGAACCAGTGACCAAGGGAACGGCTTCCGCCTTTATGACTACACGTACCAGAGGAATCCCTTGACCTTGTCCGAGTAGCACTCGATGGTGCCGTAGGACTTGCCCTCTACCTTGCAGGATAGCAGGAAGCTGTCAATGGCTTGCCTGATAGTGATAGACATTGAACTTCTCCTTCTTCTCTTCTGACTTGCGCGAGACGATATATGAGAACTGGGAGAAGGTCAATAGCTTTGTGGTTCGAGTGCTAGGAGGCGAATTATGTCTGGAAGCCGCTACCGACAACTGTCAATGTGCCTAATGACCATCCAGCAATTCAGACTGTGGCAGCCGTGGCCCTTTGATCCTCGCGTTCCTTGAATGCATTGACAGGAAGGTTCGACAGACCTACAATGCGAGCTATAGGTCTCAGTGTGCACTGATGTTTGCGATAGCAGGCGGACTCGCTCGCTTGGCAGATGAACGGGGGGTGAAGTGATGGGACAGATGGAACAAATAGCTGAGGCGGCAGCAAAGCGTGAATTAGTGGTCTTCGCTGGTGCCGGCGTCTCGTGTGATGCAGGGTTGCCCAATTGGTTGGGCCTTGCGCAGAGGCTACTAGATAAACTTAAAGAAGAAGGCAAAGTTCCTAGTGAGTATGTGCCTCTTATAGAATCTCTATCTCGCAACCAAAAAAACCGGGCGAAGCCATCGACCTTATCCTCTATGCTGCACCTAATAGAAGAGACATTGTTGAAGCATTGAGGACGATATTGCAACCCTCCAAGGAAAGCCAAGTAGGCAAGCTTATCAAGGAGTTGAACTTGCGCGGAGTTGTAACGACGAACTACGACCGTGTTCTTGATTCGTACTTGCCATCTAATGTATGGCGACTGACGAACTCGCTGGAAAAGCTCAAACAAGTCTCAACGGCTGTCGGTTCGAGGTACCCCTTCTTGCTTAAGTTACACGGGGACATTGATGACGGGTTGGACCCTTCTGACCGTTTGGTAGCTCAGGGAGGGCCTTTTATGGTGCTCTCCAAGACGGATTATGCTGTGCTGGTGCAGGGGGATCGCCGGGATGCTCTCACCTTCGCTCTTCTCTCAATCTTGCAAGACTACTCGGTACTGTTCCTCGGCTATAGCTTCTCCGATCCCGACATTATTCAGATGCTTCACTTTCTCACACAAAACTGCCAATTCCCTCACATGTCCTGGTACATCGGCTTGAAAGATGAGCTTTTGCCTGCTCTCCCGGAAAACGTATCCGGTATTCGCGAACTGGGCACTTGGGGCGAACTTCCAGTTTGGCTTTTCAATCTCTCACAAGCAGTTGCGAAGTCAGAAAGGCAACAAAAGAAGGAGCCCAGGCTGGAGGTGCATCCGGCCAAAGCCATGTCAAATGAAGAGCGGCGTGCGTTCCTAGCGGTGGGTCAATACCTCACCGACCTGGAATCAACTAACATGGCCGAACGGGTTCTGGCTAGTGCTCTCCTCGAAGATATCTCAAATCAGACTGAGTTTTCCCCTGAGTGGCTAAGCGGTAAGGTGGCCAAGTTAGCTGAGGTCGGCCCCGCCTTTGCGGATGCGCTTGCAAATGCGACCGCTGGCTACCTGAGGCAACTCAAACTCGTGGAGCCTCTGCCAGACGGTCGGATGCGGACGGTTAAGGGCGCTGTAGAGACTCTACAGCGCCGCGCTTCAGCAGAATGGAAAAATGACAGAGACAGATTCTACAGCTCGATTGTTCGAAGGCTAGGTATGAGTGGAGCGCCAACTCCTCGCGAGTTTACTCTGAAACTGGATGCAGTATTACACGACCTCTGCGTAAATTTCGGCCAGAGTATGGCTGAGTGGGTTCATAGGGGTATCGGCAGAGAACTTGGATGGCAGCATGCCAAGGAGTTGATTGAAGCGCACTTCGAAGATCCGGAGGATAAGCGAAGAGC
>JAENJB010000013.1 GCA_016844565.1 Dehalococcoidia bacterium | reverse complement strand
GCTCAGAAACACGACCACCGCTACGAAAGCTATCAGGGGCAGTACCAGGACGTAGAGCCCGCCCAGAACGGGACCCAGGATGAAGGCCGCGTGCGCCGGTAGCCTCACGCGGCGCGTCCCGCCGCCTCCCACCCTGCCATCAGACCTGCCTTGCCGGTCCATTCATAAGCTCCTAAACGTATTTTCCTGTGTCACGAGCCCCATGCGGTAGCTATGCCTCAGCCACCATCTGAGGCAGACTGAACAACGTGCAACCAAGGCAGTCAGCCTTCACCCTTCTTGGCGTGCTCGCCTCTATCCAGGCTTGCCAGCAGGGCACCGCCTTGTTACGATAGGCCGGACAGTTACCCCTGGCCTCTGACGAGCACCGTCTCAGTTCCCAACACTTAATCGCGGGCGAGCCTTCCGCAGATGGCTCTCCATTCGGCCGGGGCGTCACTAGCCACCTGTAGGCCTGGCCTGACGCCCTCGCCAAACCCAGTGCGCCGAGGTACAGGCCGTACACCAGGAAGCCCGCGACCATCAGAGCGAATACTCCCGCCCCCACAAGAATCGCAGTGCCCACGGTCTCTACCTCCTTCCTTCAGGCATCCCATCCTACGTTCATCCGGTTAGCCCGAGACATTCTGAGCGCGGACTAGGGCGTCACCAGCCATCTGTATGCCCCTTCCCAGAACCTGAGCAACCGGAGCGCGGCGAGACCCAGCCCGTATACCAGGAAACCCGCAACCACCAGGACCAGTGTTACCAGCCCCACAACAATCGCAGTACCCATGGTCTCTGCCTCCTTCCCTCTAGTGTCTCACGTGACGGCCACCCGGCCCATCCGGAACATCCATGCATTCGGACTAGCAGGAGAGGAACATCCGGCATTGCGGGCATTCATCCTTGACCCGCCCGCCCAAGGTCGCCTTCACCGCCTGCCAGCAAGGCAGGTCCAGATACCTGGCGGCCGGACAACTGTCCCTGGCATCGAGCGGGCAATGCTTCACCTCCCAGCATCGGCGCTGTGGCACGGCCCGCTTCGGTCCGCCTCTCCCGGTCGCCTCCCTCCTTGGACCCCCGCTGAACCACTTTCGATGGCCTCCTTCATAAACCCGCAAGCCGATGGCGTAGAGGAGGAAAACCGGCGCGCCAAGCACGATGAAGACGGCAATCGCGCTAGATATCGAGCCTTCCAACCAGACCATTTCCTCTTCATTCCTCCTGATTACAGTATGACAACATCAGGAAGGAACGACATCGTCCGGGAGTGCTGTTTCGGACAGTCGAAGGGATGGACTCGCCCCATACCAGGGCATTAGTACCGATGGCGCATAATTCGCGTGAATAACAGGGAGCCCTCCTGTTGTGTTAGAATCTCCGTGTAAAGGCAGGGGATCGATGCCAGTCTATGCTTCTCCTCCCCGGGCGAGTCTGCAAAGAAGGATAGTCCTCCTCGTGGTAGGTGGCATGGTGGTGGTGCTGGTGGGGTTCGGCATCTCCGCCTTTCTGGCCGTCCGTGAGAGCATAGGCCGCACCCTCCAGGAACGCCTCGCCGTGGCGCGCACCACCGCGGGCCACCTGGAATATGTACTTCAGCAGAACCTCAAACGCCTTGAGGACATCGCCTTCGTCCCCGGTATAGACCTCGAAGACCGTGACCTGGAGCCTGAGAAGAGGGCTATCCATGACGCCTACCTTTACTCCATCTTCAACGACGGAGTACTGCTTTTCGGCAAGGGAGGCGCCGTGCTCTGGGCGGAGCCAAATAGCTTGCAGATCACGACCCCCGGTCTGGATGGCCTCCCTCATGTGCGCCGGGCCCTGGAAACCGGCAGGGCCGGTTTCTCCAGCGTCTTTGTCGAACCCTCCGGCAAGGCCGTGGTATCGGCCATGGCCCCGTTGCGTAACCGAGCGGGAGAGATAGTTGGCATAGCCGTGGGGAACATAGACCTCAGCAGCGCCAGCCTGCTGAAGACGCTCCCCGTACTCAGCCTCGGGCAGACGGGATACATAGAGGTGGTGGACGGCAACGGCGTGGTGATAGCCAGCAGCAAGCTCGAGCGGGTGCTGCGGGAGAGCGACCACGGCAATATCCTGGCTGACCTCATCAAGCGACGCAAGGAGACCAGCGGGACGTGCCATAGCTGCCATACGGAAGCCGAGCAGGAACTCAGGGAAACGGAGGTGCTGGCATTCGCTCCCCTCCCTACCTTCCCCTGGGGAATCAGCATCCGGCAATCGGAGAGAGAGGCGCTGGGGCCAGCGCGGAACCTCGAACGGAGTTTCGTCATCATGGGTCTGGTCCTGCTGGGCATCTCACTGGGTATGGCCTGGGGGACCGCCAGGAGCGTGGTGAGGCCCATAGTGGTGCTGATTGATGCCGCTCGCCGGATATCTTCAGGCAATCTCATCGAGCCCATCCCCAGCCAGGGAAGGGACGAGCTTGGCCTGCTCTCCCGGTCTCTGGATGAGATGAGAGAGAAGCTGAGACAGTCGCACGAGGAGTTAGACAGGCTGAACCGGGAGTTAGAGAAGCGAGCGGCAGACAGGACAAAAGAGCTGGCAGCCCTGGTGCAGACCTCCCAGGCACTAGCGCTCCTCACCCTCGACCTGGACACCTTACTTAGAAGCATCATCGAGACCGCCATGAAAACCCTGGAGGGGGCCGATGCCGGCGCTCTGCTCCTCTACGACCCCGACGCGGGCAAGCTGGTGGCCAGGTCGTCCCTAGGCTATGACCTCGAAGCGCTTTCCCGGGTGAGGCTCAGCCCCGGGGAAGCCATAGTGGGCAAGGTCTTCGCCACCGGGGAGGCCATGCTGTACTCCACGCCGGAGGAGGTCTCGCGGGGCATCTCAGATGCCGCCCCCGGGAACATGACCTGGCTCTTCAGGGCCCGCTCCGGCGCCCAGCCTCAAAGCGCCATCTGCGTCCCGCTGAGGTCCAAGGAGAAGACCCTCGGCAGCCTCATCCTGGTCAGCCTGAGCCGTTCCAACGCCTTCTCGCCGCTCGACCTTCGCCTCCTGTCCGCCTTCGCGGCCCAGGCCGCGCTGGCCATCGAGAACGCCACCCTCTACGAGGAGCTTCAGCGCAAGGAAACCCTCCGGGGGGAGCTGCTGCGGAAGGTAATCACGGCACAAGAGGACGAGCGCAAGCGCATCGCCCGAGACCTGCATGACGACACGAGCCAGTACCTCGCGGCCTTGATGGTAGGCGTGGATACCGCGGAGATGATGACCTCTTCGGGATCTGAGCCGCTGAGAGACAAGCTGGCTGGTATGAAGTCGCTGGCGGCTAAGGCGCTGGACGGCGTACACCAGATGATTTACTACCTTCGCCCCTCGGTCCTGGACGACCTCGGCCTGGTGTCGGCCATAGAATGGTATGCCGGGAGCAGGCTGGAAGGGACGGGAGTGAAGGTGGGGTTCGAAAGCAGCGGCACGGAAAGAAGACTGCCCGGCCAAACAGAAACCGCTCTATTCAGAGCGGTCCAAGAGGCTATCAACAACATCGCGCGACACGCCGGAGCGGAGAATGTATTGATCGAAGTGCACTTCAAAGACTCCTCGCTGGCTATTGAGATAGAGGACGATGGAAAGGGATTCGATGTCGAGGCGGCGACCAAGCTCTCGGGACAGGGGCAGGGACTCGGCCTGGCAGGAATGCGGGAGCGGATTGCCCTGCTCGATGGGACCCTGACCATTCAATCGGAAACCGGGAGCGGCACCCATCTCACGATGGAAGTGCCCTTCAGGTCGGAGGAGGCGCCCCATGGATAAGATACGGGTGCTCATCGCGGATGACCACGCCATCCTGCGTGAGGGCGTGCGTGCCCTCCTCGCTATGTACGCCGACATTGAGGTGGTCGGCGAAGCAAGCGACGGGAGGGAAGCTATTGATAAGACCCGGGACCTGAGTCCTGAAGTGGTGCTTATGGACATTGCCATGCCCGGGTTGGGCGGCCTCGAGGCCACAATGGAGATTCGCAAGGCAAGCCCACAGAGCAAGGTCCTGGTACTGACCCAGTATGACAACAAGGAATACCTGCTGCGTTTCCTCAAAGCTGGCGCCGCCGGCTATGTCCTCAAGAAAGCGGTGGGCAGTGAACTGGTCTCAGCCATCCGTTCGGTCCGTCAAGGCGGCCGTTTCATTCATCCCCTCGTTGCCGACAAGTTGATTGAAGACTACCTGCGGAAGTCGGAGACCGGCGACGAGAAGATCTACGATACCCTCAGCGATAGGGAGAAGGAGGTCTTGAAGCTGGTGGCCGAGGGACACAGCAATAAGGATATCGCCGGGCTGCTGGGGCTGAGCGTCAAGACGGTCATGGCGCACCGGAGCAACCTTATGGAGAAGCTGGGCATACACAACCGCACCGATCTTATCAGGTACGCTATTCGCCAGGGACTTATCCAGGTGCAGCCCGAAATATAGGGTCTGCCTGAACCTATCCCCTTGACCCCCTTCCCTCACCCCTTCATGAATTGTCCGTTAAAGGAAGAAACGGCCAGGTCAGAGAAGTAGATACTGTCTGAAGACAATTTAGAGCGTTTTCTTCTCTGCAATAGGTATCTTTCCCTATTCTCCGCGAGCGCGCGTGGCCTTACACTGTAAATGGAAAGAGTCAGGAACCAACAGAGAAGGAGGTGCTCAAATGTTTGGACATAAAGGCGGTGAGAAGGTCAAAGCCGGGACCTATTGGAGCGTGACCACTGGTGAGCTGGCCTCCATCCCTCAGCAGGGCGTCTTCCTGCCCGGGGGTGCTGAGCAGCGCTTCATAAGGGCCCCCCTCCCCCTGATGTTGCTACTGGGGCCTCTGGCCGGAGCGGCCTACGTCATGTTCCTTCCTTTCATCGGCTTCGCAACGGTGGCCGCGTTCCTGGGACAGCGAAGTTGGCAGGGGGCCAAGGCGGGCGGCCACGCCGTCACCCACATGGTTGCCATTCCGACCTGGGCGCCGGGAATTGCCCAGCTCACTCGAAGGACCGCCCGGCCGAGACGGGCTGAAGCTCCCGCGAAGGCGGCACCGGAAAGGACAGAGGACGGGCTGACCGATCTCGAGGAAGAGGTCAAGGCCCGCCGCAGGGACCAGGAGAAGAGCTAGTGTGGTGTCTCCAACGCTTCGTCGCGACCAGACTCTGGTCAACCAGGTATCCGTTCGTGGTGAGCCTGTCGAACCACAACGGTCCCGATGCAATCGGGATTCGCCTTTCGACAAGCTCAGGGCGAACGGAATTCGAGAAACACCACTAGAGCAAGGGCCGTGTTCATCTGATAACGGAATCCCACGAGCGTATGACGAGGGAAGGAATGAAAGATGATATAGCCCAACGCCGATGGCTGAGAAGCCTCGCACTAAAGCTGGGGCTCTCTACAGTGGCTGCCCTCGGGCTGGCGATAGGCCTGATGGCAGCCCTGGCATTGCTCCCTGAGAATGCCAGAGGAGCCTCGGAGTCGCAACAGGTCCAGAGCGATGAGCCTTGCCTGGCCTGCCATGGCACCCAGGACTTGAGCATGAAGCTGCCCGGCGGGGACAATCTCCGTGTCTCCGTGGATGCTGCCGCCTTTGCCGGCTCGGTCCACGGGGGACGGCTGGCCTGTTCCGACTGCCACCGGTCGTATTCCACCGTTCCCCATGCACCGGTGCGGGTGCAGACCCGCCGGGACTATTCCGTGGCCCAGTACGAAGTCTGCAAGAGCTGTCATTTCGCCAACTACACCAAGACCCTCGACAGCATTCACTATGAGCAGCTTTCGGGAGGCAATCCCATCGCACCGCTCTGCACCGACTGCCACGGGGCCCACAACGTCACCACTCCCGACAAGCCCAGGGCGCAGATCTCTCAGACGTGCTCCGCCTGCCACTCGTCCGTTTATAAGGCCTATACATCCAGTGTTCACGGCAAGGCCCTGGTGGGAGAGGCCAACGGGGATGTACCTGTATGCACCGACTGCCACGGTTCTCACAATATTCATGACCCCAGGACGGTTTCATTCCGGCTGGAGACTCCCGCCCTCTGCGCCCGGTGTCACAGCAACAGCAACCTGATGAAGAAATACGGCATCTCCGACCAGGTTACGAAGACCTATCTCCAGGACTACCACGGCGTGAGCATTTCCCTCTATCAGAAGCAGGAGGGAGGGGCTCAGCCATCGCGGATCACGGCAACCTGCACCGACTGTCACGGCATTCACGACATCACCTCCACCGACGCCCCCAACTCCCCGGTCATGAAAGCCAATCTATTGAAGACCTGTCAGCAGTGTCATCCGGATGCCACCGAGAACTTTCCCGAAGCATGGCTCTCCCACTACCAACCATCCATCGACAAGAGCCCTCTGGTCTACGTCGTGAAGCTCTCATACAGCATCATCATACCGTTCGTAATCGGCGGGCTTTCCCTGCACATTCTTCTGGATATCTGGCGGGCATTGAGAGGCAAGTAACACCGAGAGGTTAGCTCGAAGGGGGACGACATGACGGAGAAAGAGGCATACTTTGTCCGGTTCAACCTCGGTCAGAGAATTGAACACATCACGGTGATGGTCCTTTTCACCCTGCTGGTGCTCACCGGTCTGCCTCAGAAGTACTCCGGCTCATCCTGGGCGCAATGGATCATCCTCACCCTGGGCGGAATAGATATCACCCGGCTGATTCATCGCATTGTAGGAGTGTTGTTTGCCGCCAGCACCGCCTACCACCTGGTGCATGTAACCTATCTTGTCCTGGCCAGGAAGGTCAGACCTACCATGTTGTTCAACTTGAAAGACGTCCGGGACGCCATCGTCACCCTGCGCTACTGTTTGGGGACCACCCGCGAGTACCCCCAGCATGACCGCTATGACTACCGGCAGAAGTTCGAGTACTGGGGCATCCTCTTCGGTGGCGGAGTCATGATTGCCACCGGCGCCGTACTGATGTTCCCCATCCTCATCACCCGGCTGCTGCCCGGCGAGCTGGTGGCCGCCGCCAAAGAGGCCCACACCTGGGAAGCCCTGCTGGCCGTCCTCACCATAGTCGTCTGGCACCTCTACGGGGCCCACCTTGCCCCGGACAGGTTCCCGGCGGATACCAGCATTTTCACCGGCAAGATATCACGGGAAAGGGCCTTGAAAGAGCACCCGCTGGAATACGGCGTCGTGGCCAGCGCCCCCCACAAGCCGGAGCCGAAGCCCGAGCCGGCGGCAGAGCCGCCGCGCTGAAGCCGCAAACCAGGACTGTTCCCCATTATCATTGCTTCGTCCCGATGTAATCGGGACACCACGAACCATGAAGATATGGCCCCGCCGCAGTTGCCGTCATTGCGAGGGCCCTTCGCCGAAGGCTCAGGATAGACTCCGCCCGAAGCAATCTCAAACGGTACTAGTGGCTCAGAGATTGCTTCGCCCTCCCGACAGGTCGGGATGGGCTCGCAATGACAGGCCGTGCCGGAAGTGGCTATTCTCGATGTAATGGCAGAGTTAACCAGGCACCCACGTACGGCTGTATAATATCCCCGCAATGGCAGCTTTCACTGCAGACGTGACCGGTTACATGGCGGCAACCGTCTTCTATTCCCTGGTCACCGCCCTGGTAGTGGAGGCCCTCATCAGAATCTGGGCCATCCACAGGCCGTCAACGAGGTTCAAGTTCCGCCTCCTCGTCCTGTTCCTGCCACTCCTGTACTGGCCTGCCTTCCTCCTGACATATCCCCAGAGACAGGGCGACGTCTTCCGCCACGGCACGGCTCTCCTGGACCTGAAGCAGTGGTTGGACCTGCCGGTGGCCGGGACCATGCCCTTCCGGTACGGGCTTCTTCTCCTGCTCGCCTCGACGACGCTGCTCTTTCTTGCCCAGGAACTGGCACCCACGTTGCGCACCCTACTGGCCCGGCGTCACAGACAGGAGAGACGCCGCCTGGAAAAGAGGCAGCATCCGGGACTGCATGCGGCGCTGGCTGAAGTGAGTCAGAAGATGGGACGGCCCGCGCCGCAGGTGCTGGCGGCAAACCGGCAGGCGCCGGCAGTGTATATCGCCGGTGCAGCGAATCCGACGCTGGTAATATCATCACATTTACTGGAAGCACTGGACGGAAACGAGTTGCGCGGCGTCCTGGCCCACGAGCTGGCCCATCTCCGCCGGCGGGATAGCTGGTGGGGCTGGGTGCTCCTGGTGATTCGAGTTCTCATGTTCTACAACCCGGTAGCCCTGCTCGTCTCCCGCCAGCTGGTCCAGGACAACGAACAAGCGTGCGACGACGTCGCCGTCTCGGCGACGGGGCAACCTCTGGCCTTTGCCGCCGGCCTCATCAAGGCGTTCCAGGCCGAGAAACCCGAGTCCCCTGCGAAGGCGCAGGGAAGGAGCGGGGATCTTCGCTCCCGTGCCAGCGCCATGTACGACCATGCCAGCCTGTCCACGGTGAAAAGGCGAGCAGCCAGACTGCTGAATCCCCCTCCCATCGAGGACTCGCCCTACGAGAATATCCGTCTCGTAGTGGTATCGTCCATGCTGGCTGTCCTGCTGTTCTTCGTTGCTTAGGAGACACGTTTGAGCAAACAAGACGCAACCGGCCGGAAGACCTCATTTGGCAAAGAGGCGCCCGGAATACTCCTGCCGCCGGCATTGCTCATGGGCTTCGCAGCCCTGCTATTCCATCTGCTGAACCTGGTACCAGCCTCCCTGCAGCCAGCACAGGCCAGGACCTACGAGAGCATCGAGGCCGCCGAACGAGCCCTTGGCGTTAAGATATCCGTGCCCGCCTACTTCCCGGACTATCTTCGCTGGCCACCCACCCGGATAGCTCTTCAGCGGAAGCCGACCCTGATGCTCTCGCTGGTCTTCTCCGCCGCTGACGGCGCTGAGGGGGTCCTGTCCATTCACCAGGTATTCTCGCCTGCCGGTGAGAAATACTACCGGGAAGCGGCCAAACCCGAGGTGCTCCTGGGAGAACTGACCGTACCCCTGGATGGAAGAGAAGCCACCCTGATAATCGGCAAGGGCGCCGGCGGCGCCCCCTTCAACCAGGTGCACTGGCGAAAAGGCGACAGATACCTGATAATAACCACTTTGTATCCCCCGGAGGAGCTACTGAAAATCGCCGGCAGCATGAAACCGTGATAGGCCGTGCGATCTCCGTCCCTTTGCTCTCCCCCCTGGCGTGGGAGAGTTAGAGAGAGGGGGACCTATGTGGGAAGCTCACCCTAACCCTCTCCCGTCAAGGGAGAGGGAGAAGCCATAACGTAATGAAGTCATTTGGCGGCCAAGCCGCAGTCCCCTCCATCACCCGCTACGGCTGGGTGGTAGCGGTGGCCGGCATGCTCGTCATCGCCGCCCTGTCAGGCGCCGGGTACAGCTACGGAGTGTTCCTGAAACCACTGGCTTCTGAGTTCCAGTGGACGAGGTCGGCGGTATCCGGAGTAGTATCGCTCCAGGCTGTCCTCATGGGAATGGTCGGCGCGCTGGCCGGGGCGCTGGCCGACAGGTACGGCTACCGGCGGGTAATCACCGCCGGTGTAGTGCTCAGCGTGGCGGCTTACTTGCTGATGGCCCACGCTGCAGGCGATGGGGCCATCTCCCTGTGGCAACTATACCTGTACCTGGGAGTCATCGCCGGCTCCGGGCAGGGCGCCACTTACAGCATCATCCTCGCCCTGGTAGCCAGGTGGTTCGGCAGCAAGGGAACATTGCCCATGGGAATAGCGACCGCCGGCTTCAGCCTGGGGCAGATAGCTCTTCCCCTGCTCTCCGCCTTCCTCATGACCCGCTACGGCTGGTCCTGGCCGTTCCTGGTCCTCGCCCTCACCGTCGCACTCATCGGTATCCCCTCGGCCCTGGCTATGAAAGACGATACGTCCTCACTCAGGACGGAAAGCAGCGGCGGCGTCCGCGCCGCCACTCCGGGGAAGGGGTCATTCACCCTTTCCGCAGCCGTCAGGACCGGGCACTACTGGAATATCTGGGCGATCTATCTCATCTCCGCCGTGTCGCTCCAGATGCTGATTTTTCACGTCATCGCCTACGCCACGGATGTCAATATCGACCCCGAAGCGGCGACGCTGATTCTAACCATCATGGGCGCTGGTACCTTACTGGCCCGGCTGACCGTCAACCGTCTCGTGGGCAGGATCGGACTCAAGTACACCATGGCATTTGCGCTAGCGATTCAGATACCGGCGGTATTCTGGCTCATACCGGCCAGGGAAGTGGGAGCCTTCTACGCAATAGCCTTCGTCTACGGCCTGGCGCAGGGCGCCCTGTCCCCCGTCGTGCCGACGCTGGCCGTGGAGTATTTCGGCCCCAGGTGGGTCGGTGCGCTAATTGGATTTCTGGGCTTCGGGTACGCTATCGGCTCCGTCCTCGGCCCCATAGTGGCGGGCGTGGTGGTCGACCTCACGCATTCCTATGTCATTGCTCTTGCCCTCGTCGGCATCCTGACCGCCGTATCCCTGGGAATGAGCCTTGTCCTCAAGAGGCCAGCCGCACCGGAAGCAAGGCAATAGGAAATTTCCACCATCAACAAAGGGTGCTATAATCCGCGAAACCATGCGCATCACCATCATCGGCCTCGGGCTCATCGGCGGCTCCCTCGGCTTGGCCTTGAAGAGAAGCAGCATGCCCGGCCTGGAAGTCACCGGATACCTTCGCCGCCCCGAGTCGGCGGAGGAGGCCCTCCGCCGGGGTGCGGTGGACAGAGTAGAGTCGGACCTGAGGGCAGCGGTGGAGGCAAGCGACCTGGTCGTTCTATCCATCCCCATAATGGCGATGCCGGGCTTCTTGCCGCGGATGTCTCGCCATCTTACCAAAGGCAGCATAGTGACGGATACCGCCAGCACCAAAGCAATGGTCATGGACTGGGCGCAGAAGTGCCTGCCCTCCGGAGTCAGTTTCGTCGGGGGTCACCCTATGGCCGGCAAGGAAGCCGGCGGCATCGCCGCCGCCACACCCGACCTCTTCGATGGGTGCACCTATTGCCTCACCCCGGGATCAGGCACCCGGCCGGAGGCAGTGAAAACGGTAACCGGGATGGTGGAGTCCATAGGCGCAAAGCCACTCTTCATCGAGGCGGAGCGGCATGATTACTTGGTGGCCGCCATAAGCCACCTACCCCTGCTGGTCGCCGCCGGCCTGGTAAACGTCACCTCCAGCAGCCCGGACTGGCCCGACCTGCGCAAACTGGCTGCGTCAGGATATCGCGACACTACGCGCCTGGCCTCCGGAGACTACGGCGTAAACAAGGACATCTTCCTGAGCAATCGGGAAGCGGTGATTGACTGGCTGGACCGGTTCATTCAAGAGATGGAGGGCTACCGGGAGATGCTGATTTCCGGCGGGGACGATATAGGACAGGTGCTCCAGAAAGCCAGAGACGCGCGAGAAAGCTGGCGGCAATCCCGTGGCCCGCTCGGCTGATGCCAAACAAAGAGAACACTCAGCGAGGGTGTTTTAGAGGGGCGCAACCCCTCTACGAAAATACATTCCCTCTCTCCTTTGAAAGGAGAGAGGGATTAAGGGTGAGAGGTTGATAAAGAAGATTGAGCGAGCCTCCCGCCTCGAGGGCAAGGTGGCACTGCCCGGCGATAAGTCCATCACCCATCGAGCCATCATCCTGAACAGCATCGCCGCTGGCGATGCCACTCTGAGCAACTACCTGCCAGGCGCTGATTGCCTCTCCACCATCAACTGCCTCAGAGCCCTCGGCGCGGCCATAGAGGAGCTGCCTTCCTCTCCCCCGGGCCTCATGGTCCACGGAGCGGGAACAAGAGGTCTGAAGGAACCAGTCAATGTCCTCGATGCGGGCAACAGCGGCACCACCATCCGGCTGTTGACCGGCCTGCTGGCCGCCCAGCCATTCTTCTCGGTTATCACTGGAGATGACTCGCTACGGTCACGTCCTATGGGAAGGGTCATCCAACCGCTGCGCCTGATGGGCGCCCAGGTGTGGGGACGGGGCAGCGACTCCCTCGCTCCCCTGGCCATCAAGGGGCAGCCGCTCAAAGGCATAACCTATTCCCTGCCGGTGGCCAGCGCCCAGCTCAAGTCGGCCCTGCTTCTCGCCGGCCTATTCGCTCAGGGGTCCACCACGCTCACCGAGCCGGCCCTCTCCCGCGACCATACGGAGCGTCAGCTCCGGGCCATGGGCGCCCGAATAAGACAGGAGGGGAAACACATTGTGCTCAAGCCTCTGTCTTCCCCCTTGAAAGCGCTGGATGTGAACATACCCGGAGACCTCAGCGCCGGCGCCTACTGGCTGGTGGCCGGAGCCATCCACCCTAAGGCGAAGATAGTCATATTGAATTGCGGCGTCAACCCGACCCGCACCGGCATCCTCGATGCCCTGACGGCCATGGGGGGAAAGATAAGACTGCTCAATCAACGGACCGAAGGCGGCGAGCCGGTCGCTGACATTCAGGTGGAATCGAGCGAGCTCGCCGGCACCGAGCTCCGCGGCGAGATAATCCCGCGCATCATTGACGAGATCCCCGTGCTGGCGGTGGCCGCCTGCTGCGCCAGAGGGAAAACGGTCATACGGGATGCGGCCGAGCTGAGGGTGAAAGAATCGGACAGGATAGCCACCACCTCTGCGGAGCTCAGGAAGATGGGCGCCCGGATAGAGGAGCTGCCTGACGGAATGATTATCCACGGCGGCCAACCCCTCAAAGGCGCCGCTGTGGAAAGCCATGGAGACCACCGCCTGGCCATGAGCCTGGCCGTCGCCGCCCTGGTGGCTGAAGGAAAGACAACGGTCCGGGATGCCGGGGCGGTAAGCATCTCCTATCCGGCGTTCTGGCAGCACCTAGAGGCATTGACGGGGCATCGTAGAGGGGCTTCGCCCCTCTAGAACAATACGTCCCCTCTCTCCTTTGAAGGAGAGAGGGGCAGGGGTGAGAGGTTGAACAATGACTACTGAGCTGGTCCACATCGGTTTCGGCAACATCATCGCCGCCAATAAGATGGTCGCCATCGCTTCCCCCAACTCGGCGCCCACCAAGAGACTGGTGCAAGAGGCTAAGAAAAAGGGCCTGCTGCTCGACATGACGAGCGGCCGGCGGACCAAGGCGGTCATCATTGCCGAGAACGGCTATCACATCCTCTCTGCCCTGGCCCCGGAGACCATCATGGGACGCGTACAAACCCTGCACGGCGGCGGGGACCCGAAAACCATCACCGACGAGGAAGATGGAGGGATGTAGCCGGTGCTCCCACCAGGCAGTGAATCCCGCCCTCTGGCAGTGGTCCTTTCCGGCCCCTCCGGCGTCGGCAAGGACGCCGTGCTTCAGGGCCTCAGAGAGAGAGCCAACCCTGCCCACTTCACCGTGACCTGCACCACGCGGCCAATGCGCCGGGGTGAGAAGCAGGGACGGGAGTACGTGTTCGTTTCCAGGGAAGAGTTCGAGACCATGAAAACGCGGGAAGAGCTCCTGGAATGGGCAGAGGTCTACGGCCACTACTACGGCGTCCCGAAGAAGCCGGTGAAGCAAGCCCTGGAAGAGGGCCGGGACGTGTTCATCAAAGTGGACGTGCAAGGCGCCGCCACCATCAAGCGTCTCCTGCCCCAGGCGGTTTTCATCTTCCTCTCCCCTCCTACCCTGGAGGAGCTGGCGCTCCGCCTCAAAAGCCGAAGGAACAACACCCCGTCAGACCTGGCCCTGCGGCTCAAGATCGCCGCGGAAGAGATGGCCCGCCTGCCCCTGTTCGACTACGCGGTGGTGAACCGGCAGGACAGACTGGAAGAGGCGGTGTCCCAGGTGGAAGCCATCATCACCGCCGAGAAATGCCGGGTAAAGCCGAGGGTGGTACGGCTATAAGAACACCAGATTCACAAGAGCTGCCGATGGTGTTTAGCAACGGAGAGGTGAACATCACGATGACATCGGGAAGGTAGGGGGTTCGAGTCCCCTCAGCTCCA